>MUZZ01000027.1 GCA_003266075.1 Methanosphaera sp. rholeuAM74 | reverse complement strand
GGCACAATACTAGCAGTAACACTAGCAGCATTCATAACATCACTACTATACAATCCAGGCCAACACAGAAGACCAAAACATAGTGCCATAAAGGGAACAAGTGCAAGCCTAATACTCTCACTAATATTCGGAGTATTCATGACACTATACTACATACCAAGATTCAGCAGAGTGCTATCATCAGACATGTCCACGGGAGTATTCATATTAGTGATACTCGCAATATGCCTAATAGGCGGAATAATCATAGGAACAATAAGTGGTAACATCGGATCAACATTCAGAGACGTCTACTCACTTATTCCAAGAAAAAAATAAATAAAACACTATTTTTACTTTAATAATTTTTTTTTTTGAGAAAATGACAAAATAATTTATATTTATTTTAACAAAACATATAGATATAACAATCAACAGGATAAATAAAAATGAACACATTCAGTATAAACAAGATACGACCAGAAGAGCTAAAGACAATCGGACACTATACTGGATACATATGCCTAGTACTAGGAGTATTCATGATAATACCAGTACTATGTGCAATATTCTACCAAGACGCACCACGATACTTCCAAGCATTCCTAATATCAGCAATAATAAACATACTAATAGGAATAATACTGTTTACAACATATCGCACAAGAAACATAACAACACTATCCTTGAAGGGTTCACTACTATTCGTTATGACAATATGGGGAATAACAGCACTATTTACAGCACTACCATATTACATATCAGGAGACCTGGGAATACTTGACTCATTCTTTGAGGCAATGAGTGGTATAACAACAACCGGATTTACGATGTACCCATTAACAACATTCCCATATTCAATATCAGTATGGAAGTGTCTTACCCAATGGTTCGGAGGACTAGGAATAATATTATTCCTACTCGTTGTAGCACCATCATCAGTAAGCCTTAAAAGACTCTACCTTGCAGAGGGGAAAACAGAGCAAATAACGCCAAACATCAGACACACAGCATCAATATTCATCAAGGTATACCTGATACTCACCAGCATAGGAGTACTACTATACTTACTAATAGGACTAGACCTATTCGACTCCGTATGCTATTCACTAACAGCAATAGCAACAGGAGGATACTCAGTACATCCAGAAAACATTGACAACTTCAAAGACCCACTAATACAGCTAGTCACAATGATAATAATGCTAATGGGTGGAACAAACTTCGTAATCCACTATAGGATTATGAAGAGAAACTGGCAAAACATACACAAAGACATAGAAATAAGGGCAATGATAATAATAATCATAATAACAACCCTAATCATATCAATAGGATTATACACGAATGGATTATACAATGGAGACTACCTACTAATACTAAGACACTCACTATTCCAGTCAGTATCCACGATAACATCAACAGGATTTATATCGACAGACGTGAACTTCTGGCCACCACTATGTAGCCACATACTAATACTGCTAATGTTCACAGGATGTTCAATATGCTCAACATCAGGGGGAATAAAGCTATTCAACATAGCAATACTCTTCAAGTCAATATGGTGGGAAACCCAGAAAATGTTTCTACCAAAACACACGATAATAAAAAGGAAGATATACCATGACAAGAAATACAGGGAAATATCACAGAACACCATAAGAACAGTACTAGTATACGTCATGGCATACATACTCATATTCATAATCAGTACAATGATTATATTAATGTGTTCAAACAACTTCGAGGTAGCATACACCCTAGCAGCTGCTTCACTGGGAAACACTGGAGTAGGACCAGCATACATCAACGTGACAATTCCAGTAGTCGTCAAAATCATACTAATAATAGACTTCTGGGTAGGCAGGATAGGAGTATGGCCACTACTATTATCAATAGTATACATTACGAGTATGACACAAAGCAAATTAAACAATATAAACGATGAGTAAAAAAAAAGAGTGGAGGTCAAAACTTTAAATCTAGAATACCTTATCAATGACACTGGTAATAGCCAGTATTTCAGCATCACTCTTGCCCATGACCTTCATAGCCTTGGCAGCAGCCTCAACAGGAGAATCACCATTCTCCATCATATACTGGCTGATATGTGTCATAAACATCCTAAACTCAGTCTTGTTCTTGAAAGTTTTACGAAGAAGCTTGTCGACGTTCTTCTCATCCTCCCCACTAACCAAGTTATCCTCAACGGAGTTATCATTCAAGGCATTGTTGATAGTGTCAATGTCATGATACTTTAGTAATTCATCGATAAATGCCTGATTCATCCTCTGCCTATTACCCTGATTCTTTCTAAGACGCTTATCCGATTCAATTCTCTCAATAAAACCATCATAGAATACCTCAACCTCTGGTTCTGTCTTAAATAGTACCTGGACAACCTCAAGCAGACTGGTATCAACATTTAATCCTACAAACTCTTCATCCTCTTCGTCTTCCATACGCTTAACTTCTTCTGGTTTCAAATTAATTCAACCCCCACAAAAAACATCTTAAACATTACATGACATTTCTAACAAAACTTCTAAGCTCATCCAAGTCCGATTCATCTGGTTTGCCCCTGTTCATACTGACAAACTCTCCCTTACAATGAAATTCCCTCTCATCAACGGGTATATCCTTCAAATCCGCAAGACTCCGTACCTCATCATAGGAGGACTCCATGACACCAGCAGTACCGAAGCACACCATCCTAGAAACATTCACATCAATAGCAAATATGTAGTCACGCACTTCTGGGTCAACACTATTGCCGTAGACACTACTACCAAAGAACAATACTTCCACGTCCTCAACTAGTGGGTGTGTAATGTCCAATGCCTCTATGTCCAACACCTCAGCAATACAGTCAGCTAACTGCTTAGTATGATTACTCTTAGTATAATACCTGATAGCGTACTTCATCATAATAAATCTTCAACCATCTTTTTAACATCATCCAAGTCCTCTGTAGGCTCAAAACGTTTAACAACATTACCTTCCCTATCTACGAGAAACTTGGTGAAATTCCATTTGATATCATCATTATCCTTATAATGCCAATCCTGTGCTTTAAGAACCATTTTCAGTTTATTTGCACCTTTACCAGTGATCTCGGTAAACGGTTGCTCTTTTTTAAGGTACGTGTATAATGGATCTTCGTTTTCACCATTAACATCAATTTTCTCAAAGATCGGATATTCAACTAAAAAGTTGAGTCTGCATGACTCCTTAATCTCCTCACCAGTACCAGGGGCTTGATTTCCAAACTGGTTACATGGGAAATCAAGTATTATGAACCCATCATCCTTGAACTCATTATAAATCTCTGTCAACTCATTGTATTGTGGCGTAAACCCACATTTCGTTGCAGAGTTAACTATCAAGAGAACTTTACCCTCATAGTCAGCTAGTGATACACAGCTTCCATCTGTATCTTTAACATTAAAATCATATATTGACATGAAAATTTCACCTTCATATTATTGTTTTCTATTTACTAACTATGTATTGATTCATATAAATATAATTACTGTGAGATAACACTACTACATTATACCCAACAACTTGTCAACTACCAACTCGATATCATATGATACCGGAGTATACCTATCTGTTAATGATTGTGGAAGGTTATAACTAGAAAAATCATCTACATCCACTAATTTATACGTTTTATGATAATCAATGGCTAACTGTAAGTCATTCTTATTAAATCGTACCAGATTCCAGTCAGAAAGAATTGAAAGATAGGTGTCAAATGGAAATCGTATTATCGCAGGAGTGTTGAATCCTATGCCAAATTCCATCATAAGACATTTATCATCCCTCCTTTTGGCTAAAAAATCCCTGTAGGCACTACTTTGTGTGTGCCATGCTTCATCTTCTACAAAGTAGTCATCCTTACGCAGGTGTACATCCATACTGCCACCACAAACAGGACATACGGGCACAAGACTACTTGGAATCTCGAGTTCCTCATTAGTATTCTCCAACATCTTCTGTACTATCTCAGTGTCATCATATAACCTGTCATGACATGCCCTGCTACACTGCAAGAACCTGTAGCTTCCCTGTGTTGCAAACACTCTTTTCTCATCAAAACCTGCCTTAAAGAATTGTTCATCAACATTTGTCGTTATGACAAAGTAGTCTTTACCATCCAATAATTTTAGCAACTTCTCATATAATGGCATTTTAGTCATACCAGTATTGTTTGTGTAGATATGTCTTGCCCAGTAGGCCCACTTTTTTTCTTCTGATTCAAATGGATAGAATCCTGATGAGTACATATCCGTGAATCCATACTTCCGTATAAAGTCTGAGAAGTTATCCGTGAATCGCTTTCCACCATAGTCTAAACCAGCAGCCGTTGACAAACCAGCACCTGCACCTACCAGTACACAGTCACAGTCCTCCAGTAAAGCCTTAATCCTATCCACAGTCTTTGATAAATCCATCATACGTATTCCAATCCTCCTCCGAGTAAACTGTTAATATAACCTTTTCTAGTTCATCATGGCGTTTAAGGTATTCATCCACCACACCCAACACTATCTTTGATGCTGCATCCTTTGGAAACGAGAATACCCCCGTTGATATTGATGGAAATGCAACGCATTTAATATCATGTACTACTGCTTCATCCAAGGAGTTAATATATGTCTTTGCAAGTAATTGTTCATCACGTGGTGTTAGCTGTGATTGTATTATCGGTCCGACCGTGTGGATTACATAATCCGATGGTAGGTTGTAAGCATTTGTAGTGAATGCGTGTGATGTTGGCAAGTTGTAGTTAATCCTTTCCATATGCTCCTTGCATTCAAGTCTTAGGGCTACTCCAGCATAGGTGTGTATCTGGTTGTCTATGCAGTTGTGACATGGATGGAAACATCCAAGACCCTGTGAGTTAGCAGCATTTACTATTGCATCGACTTCTAGTGTGGTTATGTCGGCCTGTAGTAGTGCTATCCTATCACTATTTTCTATCCACGTGTCTGGGTGGGTATAATCTAATGCTTCAATTTCACTATCATAGATGACCTTTCTGGTATTAAGTACTTCCTGCAGCATTATGTTTTCGTAGTCTAGGTATTCTTTGCTTATGTTGTGGGGCTGTCTGGTATTGACCAATGCCCTGTACATATTAAACTTATCATTAAAGTCATCTGGTATTTCCATTATAGTTTTACCCCTTTCTGTCAGGAGGTATTCTAATAGGTAGTCTATTTCGTTCATTGAATCACCAATCAGTATTAGAATTCATAGGNNTCTATGCAGTTGTTTTCTTTGTCATCACGTCTGAGTGCTAGGCTTATGGTGTTGAAGTTGTATTCCTCTTCATCATCTTCGGAGTCCTCGTTGGCCAGTGCTACCACAGCATTTAGTTTCAAGTCATATATCAGGGAGATACGGTTGTGTTGAGTTTCTTGGTCGTCAGTTGAATAGTCTTCCAGCATTACATCCCCAGCATCAGTTACATCTATTGATTCTATCATGAAGGCTATCTTTGATATGGCTATTCTGTCATCATATACTCTTGCCAGTTTGTGTTTTATTAGTGAGTCCACCATTTTCCTCGTCGGGTATGCTATTATTATGCTTGACTGGAAGAGTTGTCCTGCTTCGTCGAGTTCTTCTACTAGTATGCTTGGCTGTTTGTATTCTGGTAGCGTGTAGAAGTATTGGAGTACTAGTGTGTTTTCGTCGAAGCTACTTGAACGGTATGTTGCAAATCCTATTACTTCATCATCGTATACTATTTCCTTGAAGTATAGACAGGTATCATTTTCATTTAATAGTTTTTCATCTTTTATTTGTCTGTAGATGTAGGCGTAGTTGTTTTTAACAGTTTCTAGTATGGGTATTGTATATATTTTTCCGTTTTCATCTTCTTGGTAGTTGTATAATTTTCCTAGACCGTCTGGTCTTTTTATTTTCTTGTTGGGATTTACCATTTATGTTCTTCTCCATTTCTAGTTATGTATGTATTATTATTTCTTTTTCATCTGTTAAATAATTCAATAAAAAAATGTGAAAACAAGAGAAAATTATCATGAAATATACATCACAAGATAATAATTAACTGAAAAATATATGGACATTAAAGAAAAATAGAATAACCATAAATAATTATGGTACATTATAGTAAGGCTAGTCTATAGATTAATAGTTTCTTTGATTAAAATGAATCACTAACAGAAGAGATTTTGTCCCTAATCATTTCCACAACACAATCCTTAATCTCATCACTAAACCTGTGTTCACCATCATCAAACACCACAAGCTCACAATCATCATAAACACTGCAAGCACGAACAGAATAGTCAAGCACAACCCTCTCATCCAGCCGACCATGAAAAATCA
>MUZZ01000029.1 GCA_003266075.1 Methanosphaera sp. rholeuAM74 | reverse complement strand
TACAAGATGGGGAGGTTCAATCACACATTTATAGCCCAGGGGTTGGTAAGATTTTATCATCATCCATTTCTACTTTGGTCAATGAAGTATATGTGTCATCAAGTTTCTAAATAAGAAAAGTTTAGTTGGTTATAAGTTTTTAGCCCACTTGACAAGTTTATGTCCTCTGAATGATTGCCTCCAGGAAAAGTGGGGATTAATTCATACTATGATTATTTGCATAGAAATTATATACAATTTCTGAGATATTATTATTTAGTGATATAATTGATTTAATGTATAATTATAGGAGTATGCAAGAGTATTATATTATTTGAAGTGTGGCTGGTGGTTTTATATATGGACGAGTTTTTAAGTGAATTAACATCTAAGGTTTTGAATGGTTATAGTGTCAGTAGGGATGATGCTTTGGCTTTGACTCTCACTGATATAGATGGATTATCTGCCTGTGCCGACGAGATTAGGAGTCACTTCTGTGGTAGCAGTTTTAGTGTGTGCAGTATTGTGAACGTGAAAAGTGGCTTGTGTAGTGAGGATTGTAGTTTCTGCAGCCAGTCAATATTCTATGATACTGCTATCAGCATTTATCCACTGCTTAATGATTCTCTTCTGGAAAACTATACACGGGGGCTTATTGGAAAAAACCTCCGGAGGATTGGCTATGTATCCTCTGGCAGAAGACTATGTGGTGATGAGTTTGAGAGTCTCACATCATGCATTGAGAAGTTATGTGAGGAGTATGATTATGGTGCCTGTGTTTCCCTGGGTTTTCTCACAGAGAGTATGTGTGAAAGCCTTAAAGCGTGTAATGTATCGTGTGTGCATTGTAATCTTGAAACATCCGAGAAGTATTTTAAGAACATCTGTTCTACCCATGAGTATGGGGATAAGTTGAAGACCATCAGGAATGCTAGGCAGTATGCTTTGAATGTTTGTAGTGGTGGCATTTTTGGTCTGGGTGAAAGCTGGGAGGATAGAATTGAGTTGGCATTAACATTAAGATCTCTGAATATTACAAGCATCCCCATTAACATATTAAATCCCATCAGGGGTACTCCACTAGCAGATAACGATGTCATATCCAATGATGAGCTTTGTAGGATTGTCGCATTGTATCGCTTTATAAATCCCGAGAGTTATATCAGGTTGGCTGGTGGAAGACTGTTACTGGAGGATAATGGTAGAAGGGCTTTCCAGTCTGGTGCTAATGCAGCTATCATGGGTGATATGCTCACTACTAGTGGAGTGGATTTGGAAGAGGACTTGTCCATGATTAGAAGCCTGGGTTATCATGTATCATTTGATGTTGAAGTCTAGCATACAAGCCAATTCATTTTACAATAGCTAAGTATTAATAGAATGCTCTCTATAAATAGTATATAATTAGAGCCTTTTGGTGGTGAATGTTTCAAATGTCTCTGTTTAATAGCATATGTGTTGATAACCAGCTAATCCCATACATCGAAAGACACCTAGCCGTGGGCATCATCAAGTATGACGGCTTTGGCAAGTGTAGTGTTGTAGCAAACACCGATAAAATACTAGTCAAGTCATACGATAACCCACATCAACAGGTACACATCAGTATGGATAAAATAGAATACATCCGATACGAGGGTGGAGACTTCCTATTCGAGCCACGCATAACTATTGTGGCAAAGTCGTTAACCTACACCATCAAAGGCTATGATAACAATGACGTTGAACTCAGAGCATTCTATGATACAATACTAGAAATAAAGCGTACAGGCAGAGTTCCAGAACAAGTAACAACAAAAGAGAATACTCATAAGAGTTACCGTGAAATCGACCCAGCCGTAGAAATACGCAAGTTCTACCAGTTATACGTGGATGGTATCATCAGCAAACAAGAGTTTGACAGAAAAAAAGAAGAATTGCTAAATATAATCTAGTGGAGGTGAAAAACTATGAAATTAAATCCGATAATAGCCGTTCTAGGCTTTCTAGGTGGACTCGGTGGAGCACTTGGAGCTTACTTCCTGTCAGCATTCAGTGCAAGCCTTGCAACCAATGCTAGCATAACACTAATTGCATCCATACTGGGATTGATTGGTATATGGCTTTTCAACAAGGACTACAAAGTAGCAATAGCACAGTACGTCATAGCAGCCATTGGAGTACTATTCGGTACAAGCCTCTTCGGAGTCGTGGGATTCATATTCTACATCATAGCAGCAGTAGTCGCATACACCGAGAAGGATAAGTCCATAACAACACAGACGGGCAACATCGAGGAACACTACTTCGGAAATCCACAGGAAATAAAACAATATCCGACTAAAAGTAGTTCTAACATGGCATTATGGGTTATACCAATACTGACTGTTGTCCTAATAGCATTCGCTGGAATAGCAGGGCAAATGTTCTACAACTATGACATGCACACCAAGGGTGAGGGTATAACACTCACAAACCTGTCAAGTGACATTAAAACATCATATGGCATTACTTCTGGCTCAATTAAGGGTAGATTCACATCCGATAATGACATTAGTAGTGTGAGAATCAAGGCAGTATTCTATGATTCTAGTGGGGCTCAGATTGATGAAGCCTATGACAGCAATATACTAGGCAACGTCAATGCAGGACAAAGCTATGAATTAAACATACCTTACTCCAGTAGTAGTGACTCAAAGCCTGCACGTGCCGAAATACGTATAAGCGAATCATTTGATGACGAGATACTATACGCTCAGAACGTGACATTCTAACTTAAACTTCCATCCTATTTTTTTTTATCTTTTTTTGTGATTGTCTATAACATTAAAATTAAAATATGATTATGAAGATACCTATACCTATAATATGATATAGGGGGTAGGACATATTAGAGAACAGAGCAAAGTTATAATAGCAATCTTAGCCATAGTATTGCTTGCTGTCATAGCATTAAGCATGACATTACTTACTAATGCAAACACTAACGAGACACAGGTCAATAATACAACTATAAACATTACAAACAATAGCAGTGACAATGTAACTAATACGACAACAGCACCTGCAACCAAGAAAAACCATAAAACAGAAGTAAAAAATGAGACAAGCAAAAACAATACCACTACCAACCATACTAATAACACTAATACCAGAAATCGTAGCAATAATCCGAACTCATCGAATTAGTAATATATAACTAATCCATTGAATTATTGTAGCTTAGTTAGATTCAAAAATAGAGATATACTGATGTGTAATTTATGTTTTTAAGGTTAAATACTGTTGTTAAGCGTACACGTGTGGAAGGTCCACATCTACGTTACTGTATCTTCGTACAGGGCTGTCTTAAAGGTTGTGAATACTGTAACTCTGAAGGTACTTGGAGCTTGGATGGTGGATACTGTGTTAGTGTTGACGAATTAGCAGAGGATATTTTATCATCTGACGTTGAGGGTGTGACTTTTAGTGGTGGTGAACCGTTTCTTCAGTCACGTAGCTTATACGAGTTAGCCTGTAGATTAAAAGAAGACGGCTTGGGAGTAGTGTGTTTTACTGGATACCGTTATGATTTCATTAAAGGTGTAAACTGTGCAAATTGGAATAAATTACTGGGTGTGATTGATTTACTTATTGATGGTGGCTATGAATATGATAATCCCAGTAATCGTTTAGCGTGGGCTGGCTCATCCAATCAGAGGCACATTTTCCTTAGTGAACGTTACATTGACTATGTGGATCTTGTGGAGGATTATGATAACAGGCTGGAGTTTCATATTAATCGTGATGGTAGTTTGATAGTGATTGGTATGGCGGATAATGGTAGGGTTAAAGATTTATTCAGGAATATATTGTGAGGTGTTCGATGTGAAGTTAGTTGTTCAGAGAGTTAAAGAGTCCAGTGTAAGTGTTGATGGAAAGACCGTGGCATCTATTGCGAAGGGATTGATGGTATTGGTTGGCTTTGGTGTTAGTGATGATGAGGAAATTGCTGATATAATGGCTAATCGCTTGTTGAAGCTACGCATATTTCCAGATACTGATGGTAGGATGAATCTTAGCGTATGTGACATTGGAGGTTCTCTACTGTTGGTGCCACAGTTTACCTTGTATGCTAGTACCAAGAAGCATCGTCCATCATTCCATAAATCCATGAATCCTACTGATGCATCACAACTATTTGATTACTTTTGTGATAAGTGTTCTGAGGACATAAGTGTTGAACGTGGAGTTTTCGGTGCTTATATGGAGGTTAGCCTTGTAAATGATGGTCCTGTTACTATTGAATTATCTAAGGATTAGTTGTAACTATCCTTGTTACAAAACTTATAAATAGTACTATTCTTAAAGTATTATCATTAAGTTATAATTAAATTAATAAGGAGTTTTTTACAATGGCACAGATAATTTTAGAAAGAGACGAGTGTACCATGTGTGGTAACTGCGTAGAAGTAGATGAAACATTATTCACTTTTGATGATGATGACAGAGCCACTATAATCGGTTCTGACCGTGATGACAACGTTGATGAATTAGAAACCGATGATATAACTGTATATGAGGAAGCTGCCGATAAATGTACAGGTGAATGCATAGAAGTCTATGAAGACTAGTTATATCTATGTTAACTCATTAAATCCCCCCCATTTTTTTATTCGTATTTTTCGTTTTTAAGTTTTGATTTTATTTAGTTGTTGAATTAAAGAAGTCATAATATAAATCAGTGATATTGCCGTTAATTTTAAATATTCAATAAGTGAATACATTATAGTAGGAATATACTAACGCATTTATAACGTTTAATCCCCAGAATACACGATAAAAGCCTATCACCATAATTTTCTATTGACATTATACATATTACTCTTATAACGAGAACACCTTATTTTTAAAACGTTACAAAACATTGGGGGGTTACACTACCAGTAATGACAGTACTTATCAACAGGACTCTGGAGTATAAGTATTTTGCATGTTATAGATGTGATTAGAAATCAACAATGTTAAATAATCTAAAATATTGAGTTGAGGGATGAAATGGAAGAAAATAAAAAGAATAATATAGAGCTGATAATGGGAGACCATAAAACGGCTATCAGGAAGCTTGCATGGCCTATGATGGTGAGTATGTTTCTTATTATGGCATACAACCTAGCAGACAGTATATGGGTGGCTGGACTCGGAGCTGATGCTTTAGCTGCTATCGGATTTATTACACCCCTGTTTATGATACTCATTGGACTCGGTAATGGTATAGGTGCTGGTGCTAATAGTATGATCGCACGTTTTATAGGGGCAGGAAATATTGATTCAGCAAACAATACTGCCCTCCACAGCCTACTTTTAACTGTTATCATAAGCGTTCTGGGTTCTGTTGTCATGTACTTTGTACTGCCGTCACTACTTGTCGTCATGGGTGCAGGGGAGTCTACACCTATGGCACTAGAATATGGTGGTGTAGTCTTCTCATTCATGATAATATTCATTTATAGTAATGTTGGAACTGCAATTCTAAGGTCAGAGGGTGATGTTACACGTGCAATGTATGTCATGGCAATAACTGCCGTGGTAAACATAGTATTAGACCCAGTGTTCATATACATTATGGGTATGGGTGTACAGGGAGCTGCATGGGCAACGGTGCTATCTGGAGTTATCAGCTGCCTTGTTCTACTCTACTGGATGCACTACAAGAAGGACACCTACCTGAAGCTTGAGCTGGTCAACTTCAAGTACACTGCTAGTATCATTACTGGTATTCTTAATGTGGCTATCCCTTCAACGGCAGAAAATCTGATCTTCAGTGCTTTGGGGATAATTGAGAACTATCTCTTGGTGGTGGTTTCTGGTACTCTTGCTGTTGCCACTTATACTGCTGGTATGAGGCTCATACAACTGGCTATGATACCGTTGATCGGATTTGGTACTGCACTTTTAACAGTTGCAGGTGCAAGTTATGGTGCAAGAGACTATAAGAAGTTGCAGGACTCATATATGTATACTTTGAAGCTGGGATTAATTGTGAGTACGGTGATGGTGGTATTGTTCTACGTGTTTGCTCCACAGATTAGTGTGGTATTTGCCTATAGTTCCACTAGTGAGCTTGCCCCATCAATTACTAGCTTGTTGCGTGTGATGGCCATATTCATTTATGGTATTTGCCTTGGTATGCTATCGGCTATGCTCTTCCAGGGTGTGGGTAAGGGGTTCACGTCACTTACTCTTACATTCCTGAGGGCTTTACTTTTAGAGGTTGTATTCTCATACCTCTTTGGTGTTGTCCTCGGATGGGGTGAGTATGGAATCTATTACGGGGTTGTTGTTGGTGGACTTATCGGTGCTTTTGTTAGCTTCACGTGGGCCAATCTTTATCTTAAACGTCTTAGAAGAAACTTTGAGGGAAGTTAGTAGTAGGGGGTTATGAAGACCCTACTTACATACTATTTTTTTTACATGATTAGAAAACAATATAATGAAAAATATGAATAATTATATTGATAGTCAAGCTACATAGTAGTGCTAATATTAATGCTACTATTAATTAAAATAAGAGTTACATATGAATTCATAAAAATAAGTGAATCACATGTACATGAAGCGATGAAATTTATATAAAAAATCTATTTTTTGAGTCTGAAGCGACGAATATAATTCAATGACTGCTGGACGAGGCTGACACCATACTGTACGTCAATGACATAATTCAACTTAAATGAAATAATATCATCACCATTAATACCCTCATGTGGTATGACCTCACACCTATTAGTAAAATCAACTAGATTCAAGTAAGGCATCACAAAGTTAAGCTGAACATAATCATCAAAAGCAGTTATATACACCAACAGTTCACCCTTAAATGTGTAACAAATCCTGTCATCCACGATTTCTTCAACAATCAAGCTATTCAAGGCACAAATCCTCTCAGAATAACGTTCCAAGATAAGCTTATACTTATAATCATCACTAGTAATCAGATAATTTTCAGACATAATAATTAAACCTGCACATTACAATACTTAAATATATGTAGAAAGTTAGTATTAAAAGCTATCTCATAAATTAATAGTATGAATAATGAAAAATATTGTGAATGAGAGAAAAATGAGGGGGGGNNGTGGGGGGGGGGGGGTGTATGAATTAGAATTCGTTGTGAATGTTCTAAAAAAATTTACATGAAAAAAAAAGTTGTAATTTAGGGGATTTTGTGGTAGTTATAAAACTTTTAATGGTCTGTTTCTCTGGGTGTTCGTGTTTTCTTTGTTATTTTTCATGTTTCTTTTGTTTAAGTAGTTTGTTATTTTTACTGTTATATTCATTTTAATTTCCTCCTTACTTTTATATTGTTCCAGTTGTCATCATCATCTGTAATGATAGTAGGAATAATGCTGGTAGTGCTATAAATAACATTACTGAACCATAATTTAATTCTTCTAGGTCTATATCATTGTTTATTATCGCTTTTCTTTTTTCTAGCGTTGGTATGTTGTTTTTTCTTATACTTTCTAACATTTTTATCACCTATGTTGTATTTAGTAGTTTTTAATACAATCTAATGTTGTATTTCTAGGTAATAGTTTCTTCTTTTTTTAATATAAAGGGTTAGTAGGGGGAGTTGATAAGTACTGGGGGGTGTTGATAAGTACTTGGGGGGGTCGTGATAAGTACTCCAAGGGGGGTCGTGATAACTACTATAACGGGTATGATAACTACTACTGAAGTATCTGAAAACTAAAAAAATTAATAAAACACAATACAAAAATTAATAATAAAATCATACTAATTACATCAAAAATTAATAAAAAATGAGGGGGGTCATGATAACTACCATCAAAAAGTTATGCTATTGATAAGTAAAAAGTATTAACACCCAAAAAATGGCAAAAAACACCCAAAAAAAATACCAAAAAATAAAAGTAATAAAAAAACTATATATAAGATATAACAAAACAATAAAGCCTAAAAACAACCAAATAATTTTTAAAAAATTAAATAAAAAGAAAGAAGACTAAACTAACAATAACCAAACAAAACAATAACAAATATAATGTAAAGAGGTAAAACATGATAATATTAAGACCAACAAACAAAAACATAGAACTATACCCCATAGGCTCACCCAAAGGAGCATTAAACACCAAGAGAACACCAAAATTCATCGGAAAATTCAGGCTAAAAAACAATAACAACCACATAGAAGCCGACAAGTTCACAGTAGAAAAAAACGGAAAAAAACAACAACAAGACACAAAAACACTAGAAGAAATACTCAAAAAACAGAACATCATAATAACCAAAAAAGACAAAAACCTCATAAAATACCTGAAACACCACAACATAAACTACAAGAGAATCCCCATATGTAACGACTGCATCAACAAGGAAAAAGTAGTCAAACTACTAGACAAAAAACACGACTACACCTACTACAAGGCACACCTATGCAAAAGCTGTGCAAACACAGAACTAAAGAAAGTACAAAAAGAATACGACATAAACGACGTCGTACTATCCAAGATCAAAAAGACAGTAGATAACCCACAGGACATAGCAGAGATAATAGACTTCATAGAAACACAAGAAGACCAACTCCAAAGCGAGGACTTCACACTATACGATAAAATAGAATACAACGAGGAAAGATTCGCAGAAGTATCAATAGAAGACCTTGAAATACCAAACATATTCAAGTCAATACTAAGAAGAAAAGTAGAATACCTCCTACCAACACAGATACTGGCAGTGAATGCTGGACTACTATACAATGAAAACCTGCTAATAGTATCAGCCACGGCATCAGGAAAAACATTAATCGGAGAACTTGCAGGAATACCTAAGGCACTTAACAAAAAGAAATTCCTATACCTCTCACCCATAGTCGCACTTGCTAACCAGAAGTACAGGACATTCAAAGAGACATACAATCCACTAGGACTTAATGTTGTGATAAAGGTGGGATCCAACAGAATCAACGCTGATGAGGAACTTGTCATACCTGATGTATCCACGGATGATGCTGACATAATAGTTGCAACATATGAGGGATTAGACTTCATATTAAGGTCAGGAAACGTTTCAAGCCTCGGTGATGTTGGAGTTGTCATAATCGATGAGATACATATGCTTGAAAGCCCTGAGAGGGGTCATAGACTCAATGGTCTTATCAACAGACTGTCAATACTTTATCCTACGGCTCAACTCATAGGCTTGTCTGCTACAATTGATAATGCTGATGAGATTGCCGACTACTTTAACATGAAGCTTGTATCATATGATAAAAGACCAGTAGCACTTGAACGTCACCTACTTCAGACTGCCAATGAGAAGACCAAGCGTGACACGGAGGTGGAACTTGCCAAGAGGGAGTTTGAAAACGTATCAGACAAGGGCTATAAGGGTCAGACGATAATCTTCACAAACTCTCGAAGATATACCGAAGTCATCAGTAACGACCTCAACAATAGGGGTGTTAGTGCTGCTAGTTATCATTCTGGTTTAACATATTCTAAGAAGGTTCACATTGAGGAGGAGTATGCTAAGCAGAATATATCCACTATCGTAACTACTGCAGCTTTAGCTGCTGGTGTTGATATGCCTGCATCATTAGTGATTTTTGATACCCTGCGTATGGGTCGTGAGTGGCTTAGTGTCAACGAGTTTTATCAGATGATTGGCCGTGCTGGTCGTCCATCATTCCATGATAAGGGTACTGTTTACCTCTTGCCTGAGAGTGATAAGAAGTTTGACTTTGTTAGTGAAAACCAGATGGCATTAGAGTTGCTTGATGCAGATGTTGCAAGAGTTGACGTGGATTTTGACTACTCCGGACTTCTTGAGGAGGTCTTAAGTGACTTTTCTGCAGTTGAGGATGCTGATGTTGATGTTCTTAAGAGCAATTATGATAGTATGGATACTGACTTAACCTATGAGCAGGTATTGGATGAACTAGTCGACTATGACTTGTTGGATTATGATGAGCAATCTGATACTTATAATGTGACCCGTTATGGTAGGTCTGTATCTATGTCATTCTTGAACATTAATCATGCAGAGTATATTCGTAATCATTTGCATGATGATGCCATTGATATTGTCAGCGTGATTGAACCTATTACTAACGTGTATCTTCCTAGTAACGTCCTTGGTAAGTTGGCTGTTAAGCTTAAGCGTAACCTGAGTACATTGCTCTTCTCGGATTCTGTTAAGATGATGCTTGAGAGTGGTGAGTTGGTCTTGAACCTTGACTATGCTACTAAGAAGAAGTACTTGAAGCTTCAGGCTGACTTCTTTGTCTGTGACTGTGAGGATTACCCTTACTGTAAGTGTCTTGAGAGAAACATTTCTAAGGACATTATCAATAAGCGTCTGTCTGGTATGAGTCCTCTTGAGATTAGCAGGTATTATAAGGAGAATTATGAGCTTTCAATCTATGCGGGTGACATCTTCAACTGGCTTGACCAGGTTCTTCGTATACTTGAGGGTGTAGAGAGGATTTGTGATTCATTCGATTATAGTGCTGGTAAGATGCGTGCTGGTAAGCTTGTCATAGAATTAGAGGAGGGTCAAATTATTAGTGATGAGGAGTACATGAACTTGGAGGTGGAGGAATAGGGCTACTTCATTGTTTATCAAATTCCTTTTCTATTTTTTTTATTTCATCTATGTTTCCGTCTCCGTTTAGGTAGTAGTCGAATATGAATATTATCATTTCCTTTGTTATTTCTACTTTTTCTTTTAGGGTGAATCTTTCTTCTTCGTAGTCGAAGTGTAGTTCCTGGTTGTATGTTGGGAGTTTGTCTTTGTCGAATTGCTTGTTGATGTCTTCTTTTAGGTTGTCTGTTATTTTCTCATCGAGTACTCTTATTATATCGTCTGCTATGCTCTGTGCGTATATGAAGTATATCTTTGATTTTTCGACGTCTATGTTTAGTTGTGTTAGTAGTTGTATGAATGCTATGTAGTTGTGGTGTTGTCTTGGAGTGTAGTATGATTGTATCCTGTATGCTAGGTATTCGTCTGCTACCCTGTTTTCTATTGAGTTGTTGAGCATGACTGCTACGAATGAGTCTATTGTTGTGCTTTCCTTTTTGTGGAATACGTGTTTTAGCCATTGTGTGAAGAATTCTGAGTATAGGTGGTGGCTTAGTTCGTGTATTATGGTGGTTATTATCTCGGAGTCTTTTTGTGTGTCATCGTAGTATATGTTGTTGTATAGGTAGTATCCTATGTTTGTCTTATCATTTGATGGGTTTAAGTCGGCATATATTGATGCTAGATTTTTGATGTTTTCTAGTGGTGTTTGTTGGCTGTTGTATGTGTATTTTCTAGCTTTTTGGGATAGTGTTCTTATGATGTGCCTGTAGAAGTGTGGTGTGAATTCCTTTTCTAGGATTTTTTCCATGTTTTCTTGTGTGATGAATGAGTGTACGTCCATTGTTATCACTATATTTTTGGGTTAGCTTTATTAATGTGTTATGTTTATATATTTGTTTATGAAAGTTTTTAAGTATATTTGCCACCAGCGACCTGATAGGTCATTTTTTGTTAGGGGTCACCAGTTTCCTTTGTGTAGTCGTTGTACTGGATTTGTTGTTGGTTCTGTGTTGTATGTTGTGTATGCACTACTTTGTCCTGTCTTTTATTCATATGGTTTGCTTGTTGTTGGGGTCGTTTCACAGTTTCCTTATATTGTTGATGGTACTACACAGTTTCTGGGTTTGCGTGAGAGTAATAATGTTCTCCGTTTTGTCACGGGCTTTGTTGGTGGTGTGGGTCTTGTGATTCTTGCACGTTTTACTAGGATTTTCTTGGGTCATCTCTTATGTTTTTAGTGTGCTATTATTTCCCAGATGATTACTATGGTGAATGCTGTCAGTAGTCTATGATAATACATAGTGTCAGAGTGTTTTCCATCATTTATATTTACCATATTTTTAATAATTCTTATAGTTATACCTATTTCTCTAATTTTATCAGTATTATATGTACATTATACTAATTATTTTTTAGATTTTTTAGCTTTAACAGTATATGCAGACAACTAAAATTACTTGAAAGATAATCTTTACTTTAAAACGGAGCTTTAAATCAATAGTTATATATTTATAATCGAATATAAGTATAATTAGATAAAAACTAGAATTACACTACAAATTTGGGGGTGAAAAACTAAAATGAAAAGATGTCACAACTGTGATAGTGATAACCCAGACTATGTGATTGTATGCCTGAATTGTGGGCTGGAATTAGAGGATAATAGTGAAAACACAGACAATAATAAAGAAGAAGTAAGTGATGAACAATGCAACTGTGGAATAAAAAGCTTCGGAGTAGACCCCACAGAGTACTCATACTATGACTATATAAAGACCCATGAGATTGACTCACCAGGACTATCCGACAAACAGGACTTCTGGCAGAGACGAACAACAAAACAAAAGCACATCATCTACGCATCGATTATAATCATTTTATTGGCCACAATCCCATTATTCTACACGGCCATCAATGACTACCAGAAGGATGAGGACTTCTATGACATCATGGGAGAAATCAGTAACAATGAAATGAATAGTTTCCAGCAATTAAACCAATTGGGTAATGCATCTGCTACTGATGAAAACTTCGACCAGGCAAGAATCATCATAGAAAACGTGTCAAAGACATTGGATAATGATACTAAGAGGCTTGAAGAGCTTAACAGGTCAGGCTATAACGAGAACTATACTGAGCTTATAGACTATTCATATCAAGTTATTCTAAACCAGAAAAACGTAATGGACAGCCTTAACGATATGGTACTAATCGCTGATGAGCTTAAAGAAAACAAGATAACACTTATCGAGGCTCAGGCAAGACTTGAAAGTGATAAGCAGAATATGACTGCCTGTATAAATGAGGCTATGGTCGCTAAGGATAGAATCGATAAGTTTGCACAGAATCATCCAGATATCGAGTCCAAGTTTGTTAGTAAGGGTTTCACCCTACGTAGTACCCAAACAGGTTAAAAATATAATATTTCATAACCACCAAAATTACTCTTTTTTTATTAAATTAATGAAAAATACTCCATTTTCCAGATAAAAAATACCAATAAAATTTTTAATTAAAAATAGCTAATAATCTTTTGTTACAATAATACTAGGCTAACAAAAGCAAATTAAATAATATATACCAATAAAAATTAGTTCTAAACGACTGATAAAATCTCATTTTAACACACTAAAAAAAAAGAAAAAAGGAAATTAATTTAAGATGAAAATTAATTCATCCTAAACCTTTTGTAGTACAGTCTGACCACGTATAGGGTTATATCTGTTGTTTCCACCAGCAGCAATATCTATCTGGTAAACACCAGCTTTATATTTAGCAATGTCTAGTGTGGTATTTATGATACCGTCTTGAGCATTGACTTTAGCTACTGTAGCTCCGTTAATCTTAATAGCAACTTGCGTTGTACCTTTAGCTAGGTGTCCATTAGCATCAACGATTTGAGCTGTGAATGGTACTGTTTTATCAGCACTTTTTGCTTTGGTTACATTGGATATAATCTGTACGTTAGCTTTCTCTACTACGAATGAGCCATTAGCTTCTGCTCTTTCGTATACTTCATTAGAGTATACAGCAGTTAAGGTAATGTTTTTAGCACTCATTCCGTCAGGTAACATGTATTCAAGAGATGCTACACCATTTACAACTTTAGTTGCAATAGCTTTACCGCTAGCATCCTTAATAGTTAAACCATTAAGTTTAAAGATTACAGTTCCACCATTTACGAGTTTACCTTTATCTCCTACAACAGCAGATAGAATTATTTGATCTCCACCTTTAGCTGTAGGTCTGCTGGTTAATACCGTCATGGTAGCAATACGTTTAGTTACGTTTACTGTGTTGTTACCAGTACTGCTTAGGTATTTATCATTACCCTGATAAACTGCAGCGATTGTAACATTAGTTTTATTCCATGCTTTTGGAACAGTTACATTAGCAGTTGCTGTACCGTTTACTACAGTAGCGATTATCGTATTGTTGTTTTCATCTTTAAGTGCTTGGCCGTTTACTCTGAATATTACACGTCCACCTTCTACGTTTGCACCGAATTCATCTACAACTTTAGCTGTTATTGTTATGTTATCATATATCATAGCATTTACAGGGTCAATTGTTGTAGTTGTTTCGAGTTTTACTACGTTAAATGTACCAGTTGTATTAGCTGGGTTGTCGGTTGAACTACCAGCGTAAGTTGCTGTTACATTATTTACACCTACTTTGGATGTGTTTGCTTTTACAGTGAATTTACCGTTAGCGTTAGTTGTAGCGTTATATTTTACACCATCAACTGTTACGACTACTGGTGCATTTGCTATAACAGCATTCGTATCATCGGTAAGTGTACCTGTAATGGTAGCTTTCTGTCCAACTTTCGTATCATTTATTGCATCTAATACTATTTTACTATCATGTTTGTTTACTTTCATGGTAGCAGTAGCATTACTTGCCGTAGTATTTGCTGTTGCGGCTACACTGGCTGTTACAGGTTTAGTTCCTACACTACTGGTTGGTACACTAGCAGTATATTTACCATCCTTGTCAGTTGTAGCACTTATTGTTTTTCCATCTACTTTTATGGTTACAGGAGCGTTAGCCACTGGTTTACCATTTTCATCTGTTACTTTACCACTTACAGTAGCATTTTCTCCTACTTTAACATCTTTGATTGGATCAATTGTTATTGTAGTGTTAAGTTTGGATGCGTTTACACTAGATGTTTTATTAGCAGGTTTGGTTGTATTTGTTTCACCAACACTTACGCTTACACTGTTGTTACCAGCTTTAGTTACTGGAACGCTAGCATTATATTTACCGTTAGCATCAGTTGTTACTTTGACTGTTTTATCTCCTACTTTAACTGTTACAGGTGCATTTGCAACTGGTTTACCGTTTTCATCTGTTACTTTACCACTTACTGTAGCGTTTTCACCGACTTTCACAGGTGTGATGTTGTTAACCGTTACATTAGCATTCTGTTTAGGTGCGTTTACACTTGTCGTAGCATTTGCAGGTTTTGTAGTGCCAGTTTCTCCTACTTTTACGGTAACTGGGTTTTCTCCAGCTTCCACAGGAGCTGTGACATTATAGTTACCATTTGCATCTGTGGTTGTAGGGTATGTTTTATCTCCTACGGTTACATTTACAGGTGCATTTGCTACTGGTTTACCGTTTTCATCTGTTACTTTACCACTTACAGTTGTGTTTTCTCCAGCTTTAGCTGGGGTCACATTAGCTGTTACAGTTGGTGTCTGTTTGTCAGCTTTAACTGTTGTGTTTTCTTTTGCAGGTTCTGTTGTAGGTGTTTCTCCTACTTCTACGCTAACTGGGTTGTCACCAGCTTTTACAGGTAAGTCTGCTTTGAATGTACCATTTTCGTCAGTTTTACCAGTTACAGTGTTGTCTCCAACTTTGACAGTTACTGGTGCATCTTTGACTGGGTTACCATTTTCATCAGTTACTTTAGCTGTTACTGTGGTGTTTTCTCCAGCTTTAGCAGGAGTAGTTGTTACTTCTACTTCAGGAGTCTGTTTTTCAGCATCAAATGGTTCTAAGTCTTCTGTTACAGGTTCAGTTGAGTTAGTTTCTCCTACTGTTACACTAACTGGTGTTTCTCCAGCTTCTTCAACTGGTACACTAGCATTGAAGTTACCATTAGCGTCGGTTGTGACAGGTACTTCTTTATCTCCAACTTTAACTGTTACAGGAGCGTTAGCCACTGGTTTACCGTTTTCATCAGTTACTTTACCACTTACAGTTGCATTTTCTCCTACTTTAGCAGGAGTTACATCTGCTTCTACTGTAGGTGTCTGTTTTTCAGCATCAAATGGTTCTAAGTCTTCTGTTAACTGTTTGGTTGTGTCAGTTTCTGGTACTGTTACACTTACTGGTGTTTCACCATCTTTGGTGACAGGAACACTAGCGTTGAAGTTACCTTCATCATCAGTTGTTACAGTTACTTCTTTATCTCCAACTTTTACAGTTACAGGAGCATTAGCTACTGGGTTACCGTCTTCGTCTGTGACTTTACCACTTACAGTTGCATTTTCTCCTACTTTAGCAGGAATTACATTTGCTTCAACATTAGGTGTTTGTTTGTCAGTTGTGACGTTTGTCGTAGCATTTGCTGGTAATGTTGTGTCAGTTTCCCCTACTTTTACAGTTATTGGGTTTTCGCCTGCTTGTACAGGAGCTTGTACTTCATAGTTACCTTCATCATCTGTAGTTGTTTCATAGACTCCATTGCCTACTTCTACTCTTACAGGTGCACCAGCAACTGGGTTACCGTTTTCATCAGTTACTTTACCACTTACAGTTGTGTTTTCACCAGCTTTAGCAGGTGTTGCTTCAGCTGTAACTGTAGGTGTCTGTTTTTCAGCTATGATTGCTGTTTCTTCTGTTGCAGCTTCTGTTGTAGGTGTTTCGCCTACTTCTACAGTTACTGGGTTTTCACCAGCTTCTACAGGTAAGTCTGCTTTGAATGTACCGTTTTCATCAGTTGTACCAGTTACAGTGTTGTCTCCAACTTTAATTGTCACTGGTGCATCTTTGACTGGGTTACCATTTTCATCAGTTACTTTAGCTGTTACTGTGGTGTTTTCTCCAGCTTTAGCAGGAGTTACATTTGCTTCAACAGTAGGTGTCTGTTTATCTGCGGTGACGCTTGTCGTAGCATTTGCTGGTAATGTTGTAGCTGTTTCATTAACTTTTACAGTTATTGGGTTTTCACCAGCTTGTACAGGAGCTTGAACTTCATAGTTACCTTCATCATCTGTAGTTGTTTCATAGACTCCATCGCCTACTTCTACTCTTACAGGTGCGTCTGCTACTGGGTTACCGTTTTCATCAGTTACTTTACCACTTACAGTTGTGTTTTCACCAGCTTTAGCAGGTGTTGCTTCAGCTGTTACTGTAGGTGTCTGTTTGTCAGCTGTGATTGTACTTTCTTCTTTTGCAGGTTCTGTTGTAGGTGTTTCTCCTACTTCTACGCTTACTGGGTTGTCACCAGCTTCTACAGGTAAGTCTGCTTTGAAGGTACCGTTTTCGTCAGTTGTACCACTAACTTCGTTGTCTCCAACTTTGACAGTTACTGGTGCACCGGCAACTGGGTTACCATCTTCATCAGTTACTTTAGCTGTTACTGTGGTGTTTTCTCCAGCTTTAGCAGGAGTAGTTGTTACTTCCACTTCAGGACTCTGTTTATCTGCTGTTACATTTGTTGTAGCGTTTCCAGCTTCTGTTGTGGCGGTTTCATTAACTTTTACAGTTATTGGGTTTTCACCAGCTTGTACAGGAGCTTGAACTTCATAGTTACCTTCGTCATCTGTAGTTGTTTCATAGACGCCATTGCCTACTTCTACTCTTACAGGTGCACCAGCAACTGGGTTACCGTCTTCATCTGTTACAGTACCACTTATCGTGGTTTCTTGTCCAGCTTTAGCTGGTGTAGCTTCTGCTGTTACTGTAGGTGTCTGTTTATCAGCTGTGATTGAAGTTTCTTCTGTTGCAGCTTCTGTTGTGGCGGTTTCATTAACTTTTACAGTTATTGGGTTTTCACCAGCTTGTACAGGAGCTTGAACTTCATAGTTACCTTCATCATCTGTAATTGTTTCATAGACTCCA
>MUZZ01000254.1:2913-3771 GCA_003266075.1 Methanosphaera sp. rholeuAM74 | reverse complement strand
ATAGGTATGCCTGAATGCAGCGTGCATCTGACCGAGGCTGTCATTTACAATGCGCTGGCGCCAAAGTCCAATGCAATGGAGGTGGCGTATATGCAGGCCGCGGACGATGCAAACAATAATATGGCCGAGCCGGTTCCTCTCCATATACGGAATGCTCCGACTAAACTGATGAAGGAACTGGATTACGGCAAGGGTTATATTTATGCTCACGATACAGAGGACAAGATAGCCGATATGGAATGTCTTCCGGATAATCTCAGGGGAAGGCAGTATTACCATCCGGGTGATCAGGGCTTTGAACCCAGGTTCAGAGATCGTTATGAGGCTATCCGGAAATGGAGAGAGGAACACCGTGGCAGCAAATAATGAAAGGTAACGGTATAAATATATTAAAATGGATTGGTTTTACAGAAGAGTTATCAGATGCAGAAGAGTAATAATGGCAGGGTTTGCGATAATGATGGTGTTGTCGGCATGGATGTACACAAAGGTCTATGTTGATTATGATCTGCTCAACTACCTGCCTAAGGATTCTCCGTCAACAAAATCTCTTGAAGTAATGGCTGAGGAATTCGGAGGAAATGTGCCTAACGTAAGGGTCATGCTCCGCGATGTCACGCAAAAGGAAACAAAGGACTATAAGAGGGAGATCGAAGAGCTGGACGGAGTTCTGGCGGTAACATGGCTTGACAGCATGCTGCCTTTGAATATGCCTATAGAAATGCTGCCGGGCAGGCTTGTTGATTCCTATTATAAGGACGGAAATTCCGTGCTTATGGTAACAGTGGATCCCGATAAACAGCTCGATACCATTCCTGCGATATATGAAGTGATAGGCGAAGACAATATGCTTGCGGG
>MUZZ01000254.1:0-2790 GCA_003266075.1 Methanosphaera sp. rholeuAM74 | reverse complement strand
ATCACGATAATAGCGATACTGTTCCTGATATTCGTACTGATCATGACGACGACATCCTGGGTCGAGCCTGCAGTGGTAATGCTGGGACTGGGAGTCGCCGTGCTCATAAATTCAGGAACAAATCTGCTGTTTGGCAAGATCTCGTTCGTAACGAACTCTTCGGGTATGATACTGCAGATGGCTGTAGCCCTCGATTATTCGGTCTTCCTTATCCACCGGTTCAGGGAATGCAATGATGAAGAGGATGACCCTGAGATCGCTATGCTGAATGCGCTGAAGCTGTCGACATCATCGATACTATCCAGCGGACTGACGACAGTAATAGGATTTCTGGCACTGGCATTCATGAAGTTCCTGATAGGAGCTGATCTGGGTGTCGCTCTGTCAAAGGGTGTAGCTATAAGTCTGATCACTTCTCTGGTATTCATGCCGGGAGTGATACTTGAGACGTATAAATGGATGGATAAAACCAGGCACAGGAGTTTCATGCCTTCGTTCAGAGGGCTGGGAAGAGTGGTCTGCAAAGTCTCCACGCCTCTGATGATAGCTTTTGTGCTCATCATAGTTCCGGCCTACATTGGAAGCACACAGAACCATTATCTTTACGGCGGATCCAAAATATACGGACCTGACACCCGCCTCGGCAGCGACACCGAAAAAATGGCAGAGATCTTCGGTGACAATGATAATTATGTGCTGATGGTGCCCCGCGGTGACAGGACCAGCGAACATGCGCTTATCAGGGAGCTGGAGGACATGCCCGGGATAAATTCGGTTCTGTCAATAGAAAATCTCATGGGCATCGCTATTCCTGGAGATATGCTTCCTGAAAATCTTGTTGACCAGCTGCAGTCGGATCATTACGACAGAATAGTAATATCTGCTGCGGTACCGGTGGAAGGCGATAAAGCATTTGCGCTGATAGACGATATTTATGCAGCTGCTGACAAATACTATGAGGGAGAATACTATATGGCCGGCACAGGTGTCAGCATGCATGATGTGAAAGAGGTCGTTTCGAGCGATATGGTCAAGGTCAATTTCATAGCGATCTTTTCGGTCTTTGTTGTGCTGCTGCTGACGATGAAAAATCTGCTGCTGCCTGTCATTCTGGTGCTTACTATAGAGACGGCTATATGGATAAACATGTCCATAACGCATCTTACCGGGGCATCAATGTTCTATATAGCGTATCTGATCATAAGCTCAATACAGCTCGGAGCAACGGTTGACTACGCAATACTGTTTACCGAGCGTTACAAGGAGAACCGGAAGGTATACGGGATCGCCCCGCGGGAATGTGTCATGACCACGATATCCGATACAGCCGTATCGATACTTACATCGGCAACGGCTGTCTCTGTAATGGGAATATTGCTGTATATCTTTTCGAGTCAGAGGATAATAGGACAGATCGGATTGCTGCTCGGAAGAGGAACGATCTGCTCTCTGCTTGCGGTATTGTTCGTGCTGCCGGGTTTCCTGATGAGATTTGACAAATATGTTCTCAGAACTGTTGGCGATAAAAAAAGACAAAACGCAGATGAATTGTGATATAATCAATCAGTTAATCGATCAGTTAATAATTGTTTGTGGAGATAAAGCTATAAATCTATGACGGATAAGATGATATTTGCAAAAAGAATAACATGCCTGATGCTCTCAGCGACGCTTGTGTTCTGCCAGGGAACTGCTGTATTTGCAGCAGGCGGCAGCAGCGTGACCGGCGACGAGGCGCTCTATAAATCTGTGATAGACGTACAGAATGAATCGTCAGAGACGGTTGACAAGGATGAGACCGTATACGCCATAATGAATGCTGATGGCGATATACAGAAGATAGTTGTCGATGAATTGCTCAATAATACAAAGAACAAAGATGTCATAAATGATGTGTCAATACTTGACGGTATAGAGAATATATCCGGAACGGAGAAATTCGATCAGGATGATACGGATCTCACATGGTATGCCGACGGTAAACCGATAAGGTATGAAGGTACAGCGAACGAACCGCTTCCGGTAAGCGTGGATGTTTCCTATTACCTTAACGGAGAAGAGAAGACTGCCGAAGAGATGGCCGGACAGGCGGGAAATGTCGAGATCCATTTCGACTATCATATCAACAAAATGGAGTATCCTTCCGGATATGAGATGTTCCATCCGTATGTGATGGCCAGCGGAGTAGCTTTCGATAATGNNATATACATGCGGATGACGGCAAGACTGTGAACAGCGGTGACAGTACCATATGCATGGGATACGCACTGCCGGGCCTCAAATACAATCTGGGAATTGAAGACAATGATGAAGATAATGGTGAAGACCTTCAGATCAATATTCCCGAAAGTGTTGTTATCAGAGCGTCAACAGATAATTTCAGCATCGGAGGTACATATACCATCGCAATGACGGGTATTCTCAAAGATGCCGGTCTGGACGAGATGGCTGAGAAGGCAGGAGACAAGGCGGAGGAGCTTGAAGAGGGACTGAATGCTCTTGCAGACGCGGGCAATCAGCTGACAAAAGGCAGCAGTCAGCTTGCTGCCGGTATTTCACAGCTTGCCGGCGGTATCAGACTTCTCAAGAGCAAAACATCAAAGCTCGGTCCGGGAATCAAAGCTCTGTCTAAGGGTGCGAAAGAGCTAAAAAAAGGGACATCTCAGGTGCTGAAAGGTTCAAAACAGCTGAAGAGCGGTGCTAAGGAGCTTGATAAGGGTATCAAACAGCTTGATGACGGCGCCACACAGATGAAAGACGGAACAGAACAGCTTGCTGACGGTACATCCC
>MUZZ01000262.1 GCA_003266075.1 Methanosphaera sp. rholeuAM74 | reverse complement strand
TATTGTGTTTGTTTACTGTTATGTTTGTGAATGGTTCTGGATTTTCAGGGTCTGCATCATAGCTTGCCTTATCTAAGCCACTGCTGTTTAGATATACATCGTTTTCAGCATATTCGACTGTCACAGGTATATCTCCTGTCGTGGTTATGTCAAGGCTTACATGTGTAACTTCTCCAGTTACATTCACAGTTATATCTTTGCTTGGAGTGGTTATTTTTATTTGACCACTCGTCACTGTATTGTTTTTATCATCTTTTACTATTACATCTATACTAACGTTACCAACTGTGCTGTTTGTTACTTCTACAAGGGTTATTGTAGGGATTTTATCAACATCGAAGCTGGTATTTGCTGTAGCGTTACTTACCGTAGAGTTACCAGCATAGTATACTTTTACGTCTACCGTACCGTTATGGTTTGTCACGTTCTCTAGCGTGTAACTTCCGTCAGCACCAGTTTTCACTATTGTGGTTGTTCCATCGACACTAACTTCCACATATGCGTCTGCTATCGCTTCGTCATATACTGTTAGGTTTCCAGTTATTGTGACTGTCTGACCTATTGTAGTGTTTGATGGCTGTGCTGCTACGGTGATTGCTGCTACCTGTTTAGTGGTTGTTATATTCTCTAGAACTTCACCATCTTCTGGTTGTCCACCACTAGGTATTGTATCCTTGTTGATTCCAGTACTGTTCAGGTATCTGTCATTTTCCTGGTATTCAACTTTTACGGCTATGTCTCCAACATCGTTGATGTCCAACTTAATCTGTGTTGTTGGTGAACTTACCTCTACTTGTGTGGTTTTTCCGTCGACCGTTACATTCAACATACCCGTCGTTATTGGGTTTGCATCATTGTCTGTCACAGTAACTTCTACCGTCACATTGCCTACTGTGTTGTTCAATACTTCGACAACGGTATCTGTTGGTATCTTGTTGACTGTGAAGTTTAGGCTTTCACTAGTTACGCCTTCTACCGATTCACTACCTGTGTATGTAGCATTGACAGTAAATACTCCTGCTTTTGTGGTGACATTCGTCACAGTGTATGTTCCGTTTTCAAGGAAAGTGGCAGGATATTCTATTCCATCAATGACTACTGTCACATTTTCAGCAATGATATTACCATATTCATCACGTACTGCACCACTGACATTGACGCTTTCACCAATAGTTACATTGGTAGCGTTTATGCTGATGCTTATTGTAGCGGATGCCTTCGTCACGTCAATGACTGTGACATTCTCGTCAGGGTCTCCTTCAATTAGGCTAGCATTTCTAGCATTGCTTGGCAGATAGTAATCGTTTTCGATATAGCTAACATTGACCCTTATCGTGCCAACATCACTTGAAGGAATTGTGAGAACTGCTTTGCCATCCGTTATTGTTGAATTGACTATATTGCTTGTCGTAGCGTTATCAACTACTACATAACCCATGTTGACAGGGCTGTTGGTATCGTTTGTGACCGTAACTTCTATTGTGACGTTTCCTACAGTATGATTAAGTATTTCTACTTTCGTTATTGTAGGTATCTTGTTTACGGTAAATTGTAGTGTCTGGCTAGTTTTGCCTGTTACGTTGACGTTTCCTGTAAATGTTGCATTCACATCGAATATTCCCACTTTGTCAGTAATGTTATCTAAGCGGTATTCACCGTCAATTATTTCTGTCGTGAATTCAGTTTGGTTTATGTTTATGACTACTGTGCCATCAGGGATTATTTTACCCATCTGGTCTGTCACAACTCCATAAATGACAACTGTTTCTCCAATGGTTACGTTATCATCAACTATGTGGATGATAATTGTAGCATTTTGTTTCACAACATCGATTTCTGTGGTGTTTTCATCAGGTGATCCTGGTGTTTTACTGCTGTCGGTAGCATTGCTTCCATAGTAGATATCGTTTTCGAGGTAGGTTGCGTTGATATATATCATGCCTGGTTCAGGCACATCGAGTGTAATGTCTGCTTCACCGTCTTCGAGTTCTGCTTCACCAATCAATGAGCCTGTAGCGTTATCATATACTTCCACATGACCTGTCGTTACGAGCTGACCTGTAAGGTTGGTTACGTTGACATGTACCATCACATTGCCAATCGTATTGTTTATAATGGTTAGATTGGTTTTTGTAGGTATTTTGGTTACGTCGATAACTATTATGTTATCGGCAGTACCTTCAGTATTGTTTTTAGCATGACTTGAATAGTAGATATCGTTTTCTGGATATGTGACTATCACTTCCAGCCTTCCAGCAGACTCTGCCGGGATTTCTACTATTAGCTGACCGTCGGTTAACTCTCCACCGGCAAGTACTCTGCCAGTAGTGTTAGTGACTATTACTTCACCAGTCAATACTGCTTCACCTGTATTGTTTGTTACGGTAATGTTCAGCGTGACATTTCCTATCGTAGCATCCAGTATTTCTACACTGGTGTTTGTTGGGATTTTTGTCACGTCGATTATTATTACTTCCTCTGTAGGTGTTCCGATTGCACTCTCATTAGTAGCATTGCTTGGTAGGTATAAGTCATTTTCAAGATATGATACTATGAGTCTGTGTTCGCCAGCAGTATTAATTGGAATGGCAATATCTACTTCGCCATTAGTTAAATCTATGCTGCCAAATATTACAGTACCGTTTTCATAGCTTACCCTCACACTACCGTTGACTACTTTATCTCCACTATTATTGGTGACGTTTACGTTTATCGTTACATTACCTATAATTGCGTTAATGATTTCAACTGTAGTGTTTGTAGCAATCTTGTTGACTATGAAGTAATCGTTATCACTGACTAATACTACCTGAGAATCTTCTCCAGGAGTTACTGCACGAGTACCGGCAGCAAATAATGTCCGAGTATTGCCGCTTCTATAGGTTGCGTTTACCACGAAGTATCCTGCCTTGTTAGTGACGTTCTCTACAGTGTATGAACCATCATCAACATCAACCGTAAACTCTGTACCGTTAATATTGACAGTCACAG
>MUZZ01000317.1 GCA_003266075.1 Methanosphaera sp. rholeuAM74 | reverse complement strand
AGATGAACTTCCTCGATGCTGTAGTAGAGAAGAAGGGCAATGATACATTCCTGAATGTTGCAGGATTCGATATCAAGCTTCCTGCTGATAAGGCAGCAGCTGTTAAGGGATACGAAGGCAAGACTATTGTTATGGGTATCAGACCTGAACACCTCATCGATGGAAGAGGCAAGGAGAATCAGTTCTGCACTGTAAAGGCAACAGTTGAAGTACGTGAGCTGCTCGGTGCAGAGGCTTATCTGTACTTCACACTCGGAGGCAAGCAGTGCACAGCAAGAGTTGCTTCGGATGTTGACCTCTATGTCGGCATGGAAGGAACTATGGCTCTTGATCTGAGCAAGCTCCAGCTCTTCGACAAGGAGACAGAGCGCAGTCTGCTGTGGGACGAATAAAATCCCGCCGCAGAGGCAATCGATCACAAATACAGAGGAGGCCGGTGGCCTCCTCTTTAATTTTGCCACTATTACAAATCCGCCCTCGGTCAGTTCCATGATGATAAGCAGAGTATTTCGCTTTTTGGCTTTTTATGTTTACTGAATTGAAACACTGTCGCTGCAAATACCGCGTCGGAAAACGTTGGAATTCTTGCATTTCAGAGGTAAAAATGGTAGTTTTATTACATAAATAAAGTACAAATCAGTTCCGGATTTTCGAATAGAAATGAGGTGAATGATATGAAAAATAAACAGTTCAGAAAAAAGCTTTCACTGCTGATAGCGCTGATGATGGCGCTAAGCATGTTTTGTATCAGCTTCACTTTTGTATGCGCTGAGAGCGGTATAGAGGAAGCGCGAATCAAGGAGACTTCGGATTATATTAATATACCGGGCGTTATGTGGAAAGGTGAATCCAGGCATATCAGTGTTTCATCAAGTTCCGGAAAGATGGCTGAGATCACTAAGATCCAGTCAAGTGATACCTCTGTGGTAAAAAAGGTAAAGGGTATCGATTCTCTGAAAGCACTTAAGAAGGGAAAAGTCTTTATTACCGTAAATTACAAATTCAGCAAAAAAGAGACCGGAACACGTACCGTGCCGGTTCAGGTTAAAGCGTACCCGAATAATATCAAAAGCCTTACAGTCAACGGTAAGAGTGTCACAATCAAAAAGCATAAATTCAGTTATACAGACGGAAAGTATAAGAAAACGAGCCTGAAGATAAAGATGGCTCTTAAGGATGGCTGGAAGATAAGCGATGTATGGGGCTTTATATCGAGAAAAGGCAAATCAAATCAAATCAAGATATCCAAAGCTACGATACAAAAAGGAGGAAAGATATCATTTCCTAAAAAGTACACCTCAATGTATATCACTGTTGTGATGAAGAACAACAAAGGTGAACAGTTTATTTATGACTTTAACCTGTACAGATAGGAGCGCCGGATTGCAGCATATTCAAGCGCACCGCTACATTAATGAGAATGCA
>MUZZ01000092.1 GCA_003266075.1 Methanosphaera sp. rholeuAM74 | reverse complement strand
CCCCACAAGAATATACACTATCTTACCAAAAGTTAAAATATTTTAGCTTTTAAAAGCATATATATTATCAAAGAGCATGAGATATGAGAATATATAATTATTGCTATTGTAACGTATTTGATGTGATTAAATCAATCTAATTAAATGATGAATGGTTAAATGATGGATAAATAATTAAGTTTATTATTGAAAAATTAATTTAAACCATTAAAACTAGTAGGAAGTGTAATTGATGTTAGATGAAAAAATAAATAAGAAATGGAAACTCGAATATTTCACTACTTTTGCACAATATTTTGATGATGTTAGTAAAATAGAGCAGATAGACAAGCTCAAAGTCGAGAATTTTCCGCCAGTAATAGCTAAGTTCTATGACGCTATGGACACAGATGAAATCAAAAAATTACTTGATTCTAAACTAGTAGTATCTAAGGCAAAGCTTGATGAATGTTACAATGAGGATCTTGTTAAAATTGGCTTCGAAAAAGCTATTAAGGCACAGCTTAATGCCTTGATGCATGAACAAATTGCTAAACTTAATGGGGAAGACCCAAACTTCCTATCCGATGAGGAACTGGAAATTATTAATTCTTCGGATTTTCCATTCATAAAGCTGATGACCCTCGTATACTCTAAGGACACAGACCAGATGACCACAGAAGACCAACAGCAATGGAAAAACCAGATGAACCACTTCATTAGTGAGCAGATTCTATTCTACGTCATTAACATATACTTCACCATGAAACTCTACCAGGACAACCTCTATACTGCTACCTTCCAGACTCCATACAACAGGGAACATACATGGAGCAAGTATGCTAATAACCATGCGGGGCTATGTTTAACATATGACTTCAAGGAGTTTAAGGATGAAAACATCGAAGTGTTTAAGAAGATATACCCGGTAATATTTTCCATGGATAAATTAGCCAGTGAAGACTTTGATTTTGACATATATAACAGTCACTGTCTTGTACTAGCTAAGGTGGATAATGATGTTGACGTGGACTATGACCATGAATGGAAGTACATATTACACCACAAGTACACTAAGGATGAATATGAGAAATTGAACACTTTACTTGAACCATTATATGCTAGAGTAGTTGGAAACGAGGCATTCAAGTCTTTCAATGATTATCTTGTAATGGTAGATGGCGTGCTCGAATATGACTATAAAAACAACATCAAAGACGTTTACAACGTACTAGAATCAGATGACTTTAAAGCCCAGATAGCTGATATTTGGGATGAATTATTGAACGTTACTCCTGATTCGTTGGAAGTGGATTTCTTAAAACCTGAGGCAATATATCTTGGCAGTAATTATCCTGAAGATGCTAAGGATGAAGTAAAACAATTGGCAGAGGATAATCAGGTGAAGATTTTCCAAGTTAAATCAAAGGACGATAAGTATTATAAGGTATTACTATAGTGATTAATATGAAAACATCTTATGCGAAACTAGTTGAAGTTTATGAGGAGATTGCCGTAAATTCGGCACGTCTTAAGAAGAAGGACATCATTGCCGACTTCTTGGTTGATATTAAGAATACTGACCCAGAGATTACTTATGATGTCACATTACTCCTTCAGGGTAAAATTTTTCCTCCTTGGAGTGATAAGGAGATGGGTATTTCCACTCAATTAATTATTAAGACGTTATCAAAGTTACTGGGTGAGAAAACCTCTTACATCGAGGATAAGCTTGCATCTGTTGGTGATATGGGTGAAATAACAGAGGAGTTAATTAAGAACAATAAGCAGGTATCATTTTTTAAGATTCCGTTAACGGTTTCCAAGGTCTTATCTAATCTGAGAAAGACTGAGTCTATTACTGGCAGTAAATCACAGAATAAGAAGTTAAACTATCTTCTTGAGTTGTATACGTCTGCTTCACCATTGGAGGCTAAGTACATTACTCGTACTATTACTGAAAGGCTCAGAATTGGTGTTGGTGAGGGTACTCTTGTTGATGCAATTTCACAGGCTTATGGCATAGATAAGGATGTTATTGACAGGGCTTATATGTTGTCTAATGACTTGGGTGAGGTAGCTTCACGTGCTAAGGATTCACTTGAATCAGTTAAGAGTTTAACTATTAGTCCTGGTAAGCCTATTAGGCCTATGTTGGCTCAGCTCAGTCCTGGCATTGAGGAGAGTATTGTCGAGTTGGGTGAAGTTGTCTGTGAGACCAAGTATGATGGTATAAGGGTTCAGATTCATCATTATGATGGTCAGACTAAGGTTTTCACTAGACGTTTGGAGAATGTTACCCATGCTCTCCCGGAGGTTGTTGATTATGTGGAGGATGCCTTGCCTGATGTTGATTATATCGTTGAGGGTGAAGTTATTGCTACTAGGGATAATAAGCCTATTTCATTCCAGTATATTCTCCAGAGGATTAAGCGTAAGTATGATATTGAGCGTATGAGGGATGAAGTTCCGTTGAAGTTGTTCTTGTTTGATGTTCTCTACTATAATGAGCCTGTTGCAGAAGATTGTCTGGGTGACAGACGTAAATTGCTTGAGGATATTGTGGAGGTTTCTGATAATGTTGAGCTTAGTAGTATGAAGGTTGTTGATGCTGGTAGTGTTGATGATGCTTTGGAGTTGTTTGACTGGTCTATAGCTGAAAATCATGAGGGTATCATGCTCAAGGACATTAANNTTGGATTGTGTTATTACTGGTGGTGTTTATGGTAAGGGTAGGCGTGCTAAGTACTTTGGTTCATACCTGATTTCATTGTTTGATGAGGATAGTGGTGAGTTCAAGACTTTGGTTCATGCTGCTACTGGTATGGATGATGATATGCTTGTTTCTTTGACTGAGAGGATGGAAAAGCTTGTTGTTTCTAGATCTGAGCAGAATGTTGTTTTTAAGCCTGAAGTAATCTTGGAGGTTGCTTTTAGTGAGATTGTTGAGAGTACTGAGTATGAATGTGGTTATTCTCTTCGTTTTCCTGCTATTAAGGGTGTTAGGGATGATATTGGCTTGGATCAGGTTGACAGTATTTCTAAGCTTAAGCAGATTTTTGAGTTGCAAAACAAATAACTTTATTACATATCATCTATAAAAGTAATACTGTTAGTAAGTTATGAACGATACAAAAATATTCAAAATATGTCTGGCAACAACAATAATAGGAATAATATCACTAATAATATTCTCACCCTACGTTGAAGTTGAACAGATAAAAATAAAAGATATAACCAAAGCAAAAATAGATGAAAGCGTAAACATAACAGCCACAGTAGAATCAGTCACAGCAACAAAGACAAACACAATAATAATGAAGATAAGCGATGAAACATCAACAACAACATTAGTGGTATTCCCATCACAATACTTCAACAAAATACCACGACCAAAAGATAAAATAAACTGCATAGCAAAGGTATCCCAATACAACGGACAACTAGAACTAATACTGGAAGACACATCAACATT
>MUZZ01000015.1 GCA_003266075.1 Methanosphaera sp. rholeuAM74 | reverse complement strand
ATTTTATTTTATAAAATTATAATGTGAATTATGGCGTTTACGATAAATTATATTGCCTAAAAAAAGAGAAAAAATGGTTTGAATATTTAACCATCTGTATTTTTAAACCAATCCTGTTTACCTGAAAGATATAACAGCAGTATACTGCTTATTATTACAGTTATTATATCCATACTAAATGAGAGCAAGTCAACATTGGTTACTATTTTTTCAATGCCCAAACCAGAAGAACAAAAAGAAAACAGGTTATTTACAATATGAATTCCCGCTGCCATTTCTATACCTTTGGTATAATATGTTACCAGACCAAGACATGATCCTACGATAAATGTACTTAATACTCCAATAATATTGTATGGATGACCTAAGGCAAATATTATGGCCTGTAGAAATACTGCTAACAATGGAATTCCAATCCAAGAGCCCATAGTTTGCATTACATATCCACGTAGAAGGTATTCCTCTGCAACACATTGTAATGGTACGAGAATTAAACATGCTAAAAATGTTATTATTGTGAAATGATTATCAAAAGAAAATCCTTTAATCAATATGTAAATGATTGTTGTAATAAAGAATACAACTGCAGATATTCCTATGGATTTAAATAAGATTCCCCAATTCCAACTTTTACGTGAAGTAGAATATGATAAAAATGGTCTATAATTAACTATTCTTGTTGCAAGGTATAATGATGGAAGAAGCAGTACAACAGTTAGAATTGTAAGATATCCTGGAAGGGTATAAGTATTTAATGTATCATAGCCACCCTGAACTGCCGTCATAATGCTGGCTACATTCCCACTTCCTAAAACAAATTGTAATGCAGCAAACAGTATACCATTCAATATTGCATATATAATCAGTGTTACTATTCCAAGAAGTAACGGTTTATACCAAGAATAACCTTCAAATGTCCTTGGAAATGTAGTAAACTCTGGAACAGATTCTAAAGATTCCCCTAATTTTTTCATAAACATTAATGAACCTCCTTATTATAATAATATTTATTATATTTATGTTTAAAATACTTTTTTTGTATTTATTCAATATTTCTTCCCCCAGTTTATTTAATAACTATATGAAGAGAATAAAATTATTTAAAAAAAAAATAAGTAAAAGAAGGAGATTTAATTATTGTCCATATAGACTATATTTAATTATTTTATCAGAAATCTGATCTATCACACCAGCAGGTATTTTAGTCTGCAGCACAGCTATTGGTATCTGTTTTCCACTTAAGCTATATGAACCCATATGTACAATGGATTCCTGGAAGGTAGACTTGCCTTCTTCTTCATCCAACCTTGCCATTTTAATCTGATTGCTAGTTAAAGCCCTGATGTATAGCCCCATTTTTTTATTATCCATTTTTACAACTATTTTTCTTGGAATCATGCAACCTATATTATCTTCATTTGTCACATAGTCAACAAAATCAATATTGCTATCAACTATTTCATCATTACGGTTAATGGAGGTATTTACAAGTTCATCATCGGATTCAATTATTTGGCCGTCACGTACAGTGATTATTCTATCGGCCTGATTGGCAACAGCCGGATCATGGGTAACCACTATCAACGTTACGTTACGCTCCTTATGTAACATTTTAAGTAAATCCATTATTTTCTGGCTGGTTTTAGTATCCAATGCACCGGTTGGTTCATCGGCTATGATAATTGACGGTTCATTTACAAGTGCCCTTGCTATCGCTACACGCTGTCTTTGACCACCGGACATCTTTGTAGGATTTTGATGAATCTTATCCTCCAAACCAATACTTTCAAGTAATTCCACGGCCTTATTCTCATTGGATTTATTGACTCTTAAGTGTTTTCCGATTAATGGTATTTCCACGTTTTCAAGTACACTGAGATTTGGAATAAGATTATGCAACTGGAATATGAATCCAATCTTTTGGTTTCTAAACTTTGATAAATTCTCCTTGGAACTGTTCAAGTCAATACCATCAACTGTTATGCTACCACTGTCAGGATAGTCAAGTGCACCGATCATATTAAGAAGCGTTGATTTACCGCTACCTGATGGGCCGATTATGGATACGAATTCACCTTTCTTAATGTCAAGGTTAATTCCGTTTAATGCCTTCGTTTCACCGTTATCATAGAATTTCTTAAGGTCTCTGATACTTACAATATTTGACATTCAAACACATCCTATTCATACCGTAATGCCTCTGTAGGTGATAACCTTGAAGCCTTAATTGCAGGATATAAACCACCTATAATACCTACGCTTAAAGCTACAATAAATGCCTTGATGAATATATTAATGTTAAAGATCAAAGTCATGTCATCTCCATTGACCTTGAATAATATATAAACGGCAATCACACCCACTATTGACCCGATTATACCTGATAAAATGGTCAGTACTATTGATTCACCCATAATCATGGCAAGTATTCTTTTTTTAGTCCAGCCCACTGACTTTAAAACACCTATTTCACGTGTTCTTTCAAATACTGTCATCATCATGGTATTGATAACACCCAATCCTCCAATGATTATGGCCAATGCCTCTATGGCGGTAGTGGCTGAATTAATCATGTTAAGTGTATCATCTATTGTTTGGGCCATCTCCTCGGTTGTAATGGTATTTAATGTATCGTTATATTCATTCTTTATCTTATCGTTTACTGTGGTTAGATTAGCGTCCTTTTTAATCTTGATGGATATGCTTGATATCTTATCTTCATTATCTGTCAAGTTCTGTAATTTACTTAAGCTGGTATACATCGCTGAGTCATAGAATATGGAACCCGTTTCATAGATACCTGTTATTTTAAATTCATTGCCGTATACATCTATCTTATCACCGATTGTATAGTTTTCCTCATCTGCCAGGTTTTTTCCAACTATCAGTTCATTT
>MUZZ01000069.1 GCA_003266075.1 Methanosphaera sp. rholeuAM74 | reverse complement strand
AACCTCTGCATTTCCACGGTATCCACTAGTTTTAATTCAAACTCGGTTAGATGCAAATCTCCGTGTATGCTGTCTCTTATAAATCCCATTTTAGACACTTCTGTTGTTTACATTTCGCTTACTTCTTTAATGTTTAAATTTATTAAGCGTTCTTGACCTTTTATTTCTTTGATTACTTCGGCGACTGATGATGGTACTAGTGATTCCCAGTCTTCATTGTTCAACATTCTCTTTCGGATTTCTGTTCCAGAGTATTCTCTCCTATTGAATAGTGGTGGTTGGACTACTTCCATATTGTTTTCTCTGAACAACTGTTTGACTAAACTGTTTCCACTATATACCTTACAGAATGGGGGTGTCAGCATTTTAACGTGTGCCACCCATAATGCATTGCAACTTACATCTTCGAGGGGTATGATGTAGTACTTTGAAGGATCGATGTTATATTCTCTTAATGCCTTAGTTAGCATCATAACTCTTTCACCACTAGTAAATGGGTTTGAATTTGTGTGGCTTTGGTCGGCACTACCTACTCCAATTATTAATTCATCAACTTCTTTAAGTGTTTCCTTGATTACGCTGATGTGACCTTTATGTAGTGGTTGCATCCTTCCAATTAGTAATCCTCTTTTTTCGTTCATAGTAATCCCATTTATTTATCTAAATTTAATTATCCTATGTTAATTATTATATTATTACGTTGTATATATAGTTTTAAAGATATTTGACTATTTTATTTATTTTTCAGAATTTATTCTAAATTTTTCTTTAAAAAATTAGTTTAATTTTGGTGGGGGGGTTAGAATATTTTTCTATGCTTTGTTTAGTTCATCTGGAAAATTACCTCTAATTCTGTCCATCGTACTCATATTCCTGATTTTCTCAATTAACTCAGTACTCTCTTTGTTTCTTTTTTCAAGCTTTTTATTCTTATTTTGCAGAGTTTTAATCTTATTTTCCTGTTTTTTAAGTAGCTTCTTGTTTTCTCTGTTTTTTTGATCGATTTGTTTATTGCTATGTTCTAATTTTTCTTTAAGATTATTAAGTTCTTTTTCCTGATTTCTAACTTTTTCTTCTTCAACTCGGATTTTATCGTCTA
>MUZZ01000047.1 GCA_003266075.1 Methanosphaera sp. rholeuAM74 | reverse complement strand
TGGGTATGGCTGTGGACGTCTTCGAAGAGCTGGGTATTAGTGATGTACCATTGGTTGGTCTTGCCAAGAAGTTTGAGGAGTTGTACGTGCCTGGCCGTAGTGATCCTATCATCCTTCCACGTAAGTCTACTGCACTGCATTTGTTACAGTATGTGAGGGATGAGTCTCATCGCTTTGCCATTACATTCCACAGGAATTTAAGATCTAAGGCTTTTACAAAATCAGAGCTGGATGATATTCCTGGTGTTGGCAAGAAGAGAAAACAGGCACTCTTAGCCTATTTTGAAACTTTGGATGCTATACGTGAAGCTAGTGTGGAGGAGATTGCCAGTGTTCCATCGATTAATAGGAAATTGGCCGTGGTTATACATGATAGCCTTAAAAAAGAGGAGTAAATATAGTGGAGTTTATTATAGTGGGGTTGTTCTGTTTATAGTGTGTAGCCCACTATAAGTGTTCCTAGTTTAGCGTCATGGTCTTGTCCGAATATGTCTCTGATGTAGTGGTCTGTCTCGGTAGATGGGATTGCTACTTTGAGGCTTTTTACCATGCCCTCCAAGTCCTTGGATGTGAAGAAGTCACTGTTTGTTGCCGTGATTACGAAAAACTGTTTTTCTCCTGGTGTTGCCAGGTTTTGGTATGTGACGAAGTTGTCTGATAGGAAGTAGACATCTGGGTCGTTTCTTAAATCCTCCAGCTCCTCTGGGTCTGTGATTGTTTCCCCTATAATTGTTCCACTTTCTGTTCTGAGTGTGAATGATGTATTATCATCTTCGTAGCTCCTGTCTACCCTTTCCTCGTCTGCTAGGTCATTGTCCATTATCAGCACTATTGCTTCTTCTTCCTCAAATGCCTCTTCTAATCCCTGATTAATGAATGGAACTAATTCATCCAATCTTTTCATCTCTATTTCCAGTGTCCTCTTTTTCATATCATCGGTCATTATCATTGCGTCAATTATATGATTTTCACTCTTTATTGCGTCTAATATTTCATTCATCAGTATCACCTTGTATTGTGTATCCTATTATACATGTTACTATTGGACTATCAGGCTCATAACCAAAACAGTGCTTTAGGTAGTGGTCTGCCTCTGTTGATGGGGCTGAAACTTTTATAGTATCCACATATCTACTTATGTCGTCAGTAGTGATGAAATCTGGTGTTCCCTCGGTTACTACAAAGAACTGCTTTTCCCCTGCAACTGAACGACTGGTATATGATACGAAGTTGTCTGATAGGAAGTATACGCTCGGATCTTCTCTTAGTTCTTCGAGTTCTTCTTCATCATATATTTCTTCTCCAACTAGTTTTCCACTATCACTCATCATTACTAGCTTAACGTTTAGGTCTATGTTCTGTTTCATTTTTTCCTTCATGTCAAGCATTATCATTATTGCCTCATCTTCTTGCATTGCCTTTTCTAATCCCTCGTTTACTAGTGGTATCATCTCGTTCAATCGTTTCATTTCAAGCATTGTTACTTGTTTTTTCATTTCATCAGTCATCTTTTCTGCCCGTATTACTAGAAAATCATCTCTTATTGCTTGTAGTAATTCCTCTTCACCCATCATAGACACTCCTTACAGCCTTGTTTGCAGCGTCTGTTATCATCTTGTTAACTTCATCGTCATCACCACTTGTTGGCAGTCCTCCTCCGATTGATAGTACCTCTATCACGTCTAATCCGATTGAATTGAATACTCTTGCTCTCTTGTTGATGTATTCATCGTAGTGACCCATCCTTGCACCATATGTGTGTATTACTATGCACTTGGTAGTGTAGTCCAGCTTGTTTGGTGTGGTCTTGGTCATGGAGTAGAATCTGTCTATGAATAGGTGTGCCTGTGCGTTTAGTTCTCCGAAGTAGTTGGGTGCTGCGAATATGAACAGCTGACTCTGTCCTATCCTGTCCATTATCCTGTTAAAGTCATCAGCTATTATGCATCGTGTTGGGTTGTCCATGTCCTTGCATCTCCTACATGCCTGACATGGCTTTATGTTTAAGTCGTCTACGAAGTAAGTTTCTGTGTTAATGTCATTGTCTCCTAGAACATTGTTAATAGTGTCAGTTATGTGTTTACAGTTTCCATTACGTCTAGGACTCGCTATTACAGTAATTGCGTACATAAAAATCTCTTCCCATTACTTGTTATTTATGTATCTATGATAACTTAAACTTTAATGTTGTCATGGAAATTATTTTATATTTGGTGTTATTATATGTATTAATATGAAAACTAGAATTTTAAATTTTTTTGAAGATAGTGGAAAGTTAATACTATCTCCTGAAGAATTGTTCTATTTAAAAGGTCAGAAAGCTGGTGCTGGTGGAATAGCTAGTCTTATATTCTATTCAGCATTTACATCATTAATCATAGGCATACTTATGCAGAGTTTGACTTTTGCTGTGATATTGATGGTGATAACTATTGTCGTGGGCTTAGTTGTAAGGTTTGTTCATGCAATATTTATTCACATATTTTCATCATTAATATTTAATGGTCAGGGAAATATACTGGCATGTTTTAATTTAATATGTTATCCTAGCGTACTTGACATATTTCTAATAATAGGGCTTGTAGGAACAGTGCTTAACAAGATGTTCATATTCCCACTACTAATGTTAGTGGTTATCTGGAGGTTTGTGATTGTTATAACAGCAGTTGCAACTGAATATGGTATTGATTTCGGTAAAGCCTTCTTTTCAACGTATGGGATATGGTTAATTATTGTTACAATTCTAATGGGGATATTATAATGGACGGCAGTAAAACAATTGGGATATTAATTATTGTGGCTTTAATATTGTCTATTGCCATAGTTGGTGTAAATTCCTACATCCTAAACTATAACGAAGACAATGGTAATCCATCATCCATAGTTCTTAATGAAAAAAGCCTAGACCAGGAAGCATGGGTTAATGGTACAAACGTTACCGAGGAAGTTTTAAGTGAGGATGAGGCATTCAACAATACCACAATGACGGATAAGCCTACAGTAAACCTTAACATAAGACAGAAGGTTGGTGGAGTAAATGTTGCATTTACTGATAGTGATAACATATACAATATCACATCATCAAACTATAACAACTCATCAACCACAGTTAATTATGTTCAAAATGGTAAGACCGTGGATGTCAATATGTCATCCAATAGTGCAGGTAACGTGATTATGCTAAGTAACAAGTATAACTACAATATTAAGGTTGAAATACTTTGTGGAGGATTCACTGGTAACTTTACTGAAAACTCACGTACCAACAACTTAGACGTTGACATTACACTTGGTGGTGTAAACTTAAACTATAATGGTGGTAAAGTTGATAACACAACTGTTCATGTTACCGTTGGTGGTGTAAATGTTTATGGTTCTCCATCAGGCTATACTAAGCTTAACTCTGAGATTAAAATTGGTGGAATGAATGTTAAAACAACTACCCCTGACACATATGTAAGATCTAACATTGAGTTGGGTGGAGCAGAAGCACCAAATTACCAGTACGAGAAGAATCAACGCTATGACTTGTACAAGGCAAGTAATTATGATGTTTCAGAAAACAAGCTTGATATTACTAGCAACGTACAAATTGGTGGCATAAACCTCGCATAAAACCCACACTTTAACTCTTTTTTTTAATATTTTTTTAAATTAGACTGATATTGCGTTACAATACTTTTTGAGAGAGGATAATCTATGAAATCTAGAAATATAATGGCATTGCTAATTATTATGTTATTAATTGTTCCCGTATCATATGCTGCCGACAATAACTTTAAGATACCTGAAGCAGTTAAACACGTTGAAATAGAAGATGACGGCTCATGTGTGATAACCGAAGAAATTACGTATGATATAAATGGAAGTATTAACGGTACATATAGAGATATTCCCATAACTGGCAATCAGAGTGTGACGAACATATCCGTGGAAACACCAGGCTACTATAATAGCGTGGAAATTCTGGGAGATTCCAACAAAACCTGCATAAAGGTATGGCTATACAATGATAAAGACAAAACAGAGAAGGTTTCAAACAAAAAAGTTAAAGTAATCTACAAATACACATTCAACAAGGCCTTGAAAGTATATAATGACGTTGCAGAACTCCAGTATATGTCTTGGGGTAACGAATGGGACTCTGAGGTAGATTCGCTTAAGACGTTTATTAGGATACCTGGAAGTAGTTCTGAATGTGAATACTGGAACAACCCAGATA
>MUZZ01000220.1 GCA_003266075.1 Methanosphaera sp. rholeuAM74 | reverse complement strand
ACATACAACTAGTAGCAGAATACATAGATGCTTTACAAGGAAGAAGTAAAAACAGAGTACATGAAACATACATCAAAACAAACCCAGACAAACTCAAAGAGATATATGTTAAAAACATGAAAAACATAATGATATACACTAAAGAACCCAAAACACATGAAATAAAAGAAGATATTCATATTACAATAAATGTTTTCTTATCAGATAAACAGATTAATTTATATTAATACGGAGGTGATACGTAAATTTACCTAATCATTCCCCTCGTTCAACTGTCTGGTTATTTGTTTTGTCCATCAACGAATTACTGTACATTTTTGAATAATGTTAAATCAATAAAACAACGCATAATAAAAATACGTTGATTATTTCGGGTAATAATGTCAATACAATAGTTATCACTGTCAATAACCATTGTCTACAAACGAAACACTCCATAATTTCACCTCCTTGGGAGTCAAGGGTAATAATCATCATGTTAAATTATTCCCTTTGGAGGATATGATTTGAAGGTAAATCTACATTAAATAGTATTTATGGATAGTAATATAATAATGTTTGATATTACCACATAATTATCATTAAATAAGTACATTAAAAACAGCTTTGATTAAATGTTGTAATTATTTAAAACTCATTCCATTATAAAAATAGAAATGAGTTTTATACAACATTACATGATATGAAGAATTTCGTTTGTAGACTTCTTCTAGTTAATAGTATAACTATGATAGTATTTAAAGATATCTATCCCAATATTTAACAAAACATTTTATTTAATAATGAATATTTAAACTTCTCATTAATCCTAATTTCATTTTTTAAATTAGAAATTTTTTGATTTACTGAATCTAATACGTCAACAACTTTATTTTGTTCTGTTAATGGTGGTAAATAAATCATTTCTTTAGAATAATCTTTAAAATAAATATGGGGAATTGTACTGCCAACAATGTATTTTTCTAGATTAAGCAAAGACATTGAATAATAAATATATCTTAAATTATTTTCTTTTTTTAAAGTCAAATAACCCATAGTTCCTACAATAGATGTTTTTTTATGATTAAAAGTTAATCTTCCCACACCATTTCCATCTTTGACTATTGCAATATAATCTTCATCCATATCATAAAAATCAATGTTCTTAACAAATCCATCAGCCCCATATAATGGGTATATTCCATGATTATCCTTAAATTTATTTAAAGATAACTTAGATTGGGAATAACGAACTAACTCTGATAATTTTGTTAATTTAGTTTCATTAAAATTTTCATTAGATTTTTTAAGTACGATACAACGTTTTAAATTGTAAAAAAATGTGAAAAAAGTTTATACTTCTTTCAGGTGGAATTAGCAGAAATCATGGTTTTACTATCCAGAGACCTTGACATCACATTATACTTTAATACTCACAGCCCCTTTTTTGCAGAGGCACTGGAAGCATATTCAAGATACTATAAACTGGGGGGGGATACTAACTTTTATCTAACAGAAAAGGTGGATGGGCTTGACAAGTATGACTTCAACTTACTAGAAAACGATGAGGTACTGGACGTCTATGATAACTTGGGAAAGCCATTCGATGTCATTCACAAAGTCAAAGTCAAATCCGATTTAAGAGACTTCCTTGTGGATTGATGCTACCCCCTTGTATTCATATTTCTATTCATATCCTGAGTCTCAGTATTTCTTTGAGTTCTTCGTTTGTTAGTTCGGTTATGAATGTTTGGTCGGTGCTGATGGTTTTTTCTGCTAGGTCTTTCTTGTTTTCCAGGATTTCGTTTATGTTTTCTTCCAGTGTTCCCTTGGTGATGAACCGGTATACCATTACATCGTTTTTTTGTCCTATCCTGTGTACTCGGTCTGTTGCCTGGTTTTCTATTGCTGGGTTCCACCATAGGTCGTAGTGGATGACGTTTTGGGCTGCGGTGAGGTTGAGTCCTGTTCCTCCTGTTTTGAGTGTTGCTACTAGTATCTTGTATTCATTTTTTTCTTGGAATGTGTTTATGATTCGTGTTTTTTGTTTTCGTGTTTGTGAGCCGTGTAGGAATAGTACTTCTGTTTTGAGTTTCTGGGTTATTAGTTTTTCTATTATTTTGCCCATTTCCACGTATTGTGTGAATATTAGTACTTTTTCGTCCATGTCTAGTATGTTTTCTAGGGTTTCGGTTAGTAGCTCCATTTTCCCTGATTCTTTGATTTTGGGGGTGTCTGACTTCAAGTACTGTGCTGGGTGGTTGCAGGCTTGTTTTAGGTGGGTTATTAGTTTGAGGATGTGTCCTCTCCGTTCTATGCCTTTTGTGTCTTCTATTGTTATGAAGTTTCCGTCTAGTAGGTTGTTGTATAGTTTTATCTGCTTGTTTGTGAGGTTGCAGTAGATGTCGTTTACGAACTTTTCTGGTAGTTCTTTCCTGATTTCCTCGTCGGTTTTGAGCCTTCTGAGTACGAATGGCTTGGCTATTGTTTTGAGGTTGTTTAATGCTTTTTCGTCTTCGAGCTTTTCTATTGGCTTGACGTATCTTGTTTTGAAGTCTTCTAGTGTGGATAGGTATCCCTTGTTTACGTAGTCGAAGATTGACCAGTAGTCTGTTAGTCTGTTTTCTATTGGTGTTCCTGTTACTGCTATCTTGTTGAATGCTGGTAGTGTTTTGATTGCCTGTGTCTGTTTTGATCCTGGATTTTTTATGTTTTGTGCTTCGTCTATGACGCAGATGAACCATGACTCGTTTAGGAAGTGGTCTAGGTCTTGTCGTATCATGCTGTATGATGTTAGTATGATGTCACATTTTTCAGGGGGAAGTTTTCTCTTGGGTCCATGGTAGATGTGGTATGTTAGTTGTGGTGTGAATTGTTCTATTTCCTGTTGCCAGTTGGATATTAGTGTTGGTGGCATGATTATTAGTGATTGTCTTGTCTCGAGGGGATTGTTTTCTTTGAAGTAGAGGATGGCTGCTAGTACTTGGACGGTTTTTCCCAGCCCCATGTCGTCTGCTAGGATGCTTCCGAATCCCGTTTTGATGTTTTGTATGAGCCATGAGTAGCCTATCTTCTGGTATGATCGTAGCTTTGCTTGTAGTGTCTGTGGTACTTCGTAGAGTTTCGTGGTTTTTATGAGTTTTCTGAAGTTGTCGCTTAGTACTACTTTGATGTCATGGAATTCTTCTAGTATTGCGTAGTGGAGTATCTGGTTGCTTTCGTCCTCGTTTTTGAGTAGCCACGTGTATCTCTTGAGGTGTCTGAAGGTGTATCCGTCGACGATGTAGATTTTGTCGTCTAATTTTATTAGCTCGTTTGTGTCATCTGTTATTTCGTCGAACTCGTTTAACGTGATTTCCGTATCATCTAGTCTTATCTTCCACTGGTAGTTGTCTCCTATCTTGTCTAACTGGAAGCTTTCCTTGTCTAGGCCGATGTCTAGGACTAGTTCTAGCTTGCTGTGTATGATCTGGTAGGGGTTGTGTACTTCGACGTTGAGGTATCTTAGTAGTGGCATCACTTCTTCGGCAAATGTGATGAAGCCCCTATTGTTTGTGGTGATTTTCTCGTATATAGTGTTTTCTATCTCGTAGTATGTGAATAGGTCGTATACTTTTCTCAGGTTCTTGAGTTGGTCTATGCTGGCATCATTTACGGTTTTATATTGGTCGTCTTCTCTTATCTTTATTTCGATGTCGAGGTTGTCGTCGATAAAGAGTGCATAACTGTATTCAAGCTCGTATAAGTAGAATGCTGAGAGCTGTCTTTGGATGCTTTCGATGGTGGCTTGGTATTTATGCTTTTCTAGGTTCAGTTTTTCTCCTGTAAATAGTTTGAATGTGTTGCTTGGTAGGTTTTCGAAGCCTTTGACATTGTTTTTGTTGATGGTGTAGCTTATTAATCCCTTCATTATCAGGCTTACCAGTACCACTACCTGATTTTCTTTTGTGAGTGACTCGTTGTTGAAGGTGACCAAGTCGTCAGGGCATCGTTCACAGTATTTTCTGGAGTAGTTTGTGACGTTGGTACTGTAGAATGATGGAATCCATCTGATGTGGTATGACTTATCGGTCTTGAATATCTCTGGCATTACTGAGTTATGTCTAACTAGGGTATATGTTAATTCCAGTACCTGCCTCAAGTAATGTATTCTCTCATCTAGGTATTCGTGTTCTACCTGTCCTGCCTCGTTTAGAAATGCGAATAACTCTTCTTCGCACTTGAATTGCTTGGAGTTGGTTAGGTTGTAGTCATCATCTATGTCGAATGTGATGGGCTTGGTGATGTCCCATCGCTCCATGAAGTACTCATTTTTTCCACGTTTAGACCTGATACTGGTCTTAGTATCCGTAACATAATCCATGTATGTGGTGTGGGGGTTGTACCTGTTTGGAAAGAAGTCTATCTCATTGTTCAATAGTCCGAACAAGTCATCATATATGAAGTCAAAGCTCTTGGATGGATATTCAACGTTTCTAAGCAATGCCATGTTCACATCATACAAGTCTGTCAACGTCGCATCCTCGCCAGTAGCCCTGAACATGGGGTTGAAAACGTCTTTAAGCGTCTTGACGGGGTATGTGACATTCCTAGTCAGGTCCAATCCCTTAACCTTGAATATGAGGAAGTTATTATTCTCCAGCCTACGGTTGAACTCTTTGAGAAGGGATAATGAGTCGATGAGGTTATCCCTATTGTTATCATATGAGCATTCAACCTCCAAGTCATCAAGGCTACGAGGTAAGATCTCAATACCAGCACTAAACAACTCCTCTGGCAAAGTCTTGTTAATAACCTTGAAAGTGTTAACAGCATTATCATCAACAATCCCTTGAAGCTTTTCCTTCTCATCACAGGTAAACTCCCTAAAGCCTATCGTAACACGATTAAAATCATACTTTCCATGACTAATACGTCCACTCAGGACATTACCCTCTATCTTAACGGATTGTATATCCTTATAAGGACGTAACTGCCTATGATGATTAAAGTTATAATGGTAACGGTAATCGTACTCAAAATATTGCCTAGAAAAAGTATCAAACCAATCCT
>MUZZ01000017.1 GCA_003266075.1 Methanosphaera sp. rholeuAM74 | reverse complement strand
TCTTCTTTAGATACTCCGAATAATAAATATCCTTCTTCTAAGTAGTTTAAATAATTATATATGGTTTTTGGTGTTAGTCCTTTTGGTATATCTCGTTTTAAATGGGTGTATATGGCATTAGGGGATATTGGATTTCCTATATTTTCTATTAAGAANNTTATAAACTATTGAAGAGAATATGTCATTTAATGTTGTTATTTTCCTTTTTCGTGTTGCAATTACTCCTGGCATTCCTCCATATTCCAGATATTCTTCAAAGTAGTTTTCTGTTTCTGTATTATTATTCTTATTGAATATGCATTCATCTTTTAATTCTCTTTTATAATCCCTGAATTCGTTGAATGAAAATGGATAAATTGTTATAGTAACATAGCGTCCTGTTAGTAGTGTTGATAATTCCTTTGATAATAGTTTAGAATTTGAACCGGTTATATATACATCAGTATTAGGTAACTTATAATATCCGGCAATACTTTTTTCCCATTCATCAATCATTTGAATTTCATCAAAGAATAGGTATGTTTTGGTTGTCTTGTTTTCGAGAAANNAAATCTATTAATAAAATATTATCTCTATTTACTTTTCGTTCATTCACTAAATTATTTATTAACAAATTTAAGAAGTAGGATTTACCTGATCTTCTTATGCCTGTTATTACCTTGATTAAATCTACATCAATGAATTCTTCTATTTTGTTCATGTATAATTCTCTTTGCACCATGAGAAACACTTTTCTTAGTTAATGTTAATTGTTATGATAATTATATATTTATAATCTCAAATATAAATGTTTATCTTATAAAAAAAATATTCTTAAATAAATCTAAAAGTTTATCCTATAAGAAAAGAATTATGTCATATCGAATTGTAGTTTATTTTATAAAAAAAATGTTATCTTACATGACTATAGCCTATGAGTATATGCAAGTCACATATCTAGATAATTGTCGCAGATTCTATTTATTGAATTAAAAAGTTAATGTATATGATGGGATTAGCATGAAAATAAGAAGTTACACTTGCAATCTATCTCTGAAA
>MUZZ01000240.1 GCA_003266075.1 Methanosphaera sp. rholeuAM74 | reverse complement strand
AAATCTTAACCTGACGACATTGTTTTTATTTTATTTTTTATGTTAATTTTAACATTTGAACTACTGCTATTATATGATGATGTACCAGAATATTTGGCTGTTATAGTCATATTGGCTACTTTAGTTGTTTTGTAGCTTTGTGTTGCTATTCCATTCGCATTGGTTTTTACTGTGTAGTTTTTGTTGTCGATGTTGAATACTATGCTCTGGTTTGCTAGTTTTTTGTTGTTAATATCTACTAGTGTCGCTGTAAATGTTACTGTACTGGATATCTGTGGTGTTGTATTAGATACTTTAACATCTAGTTTAGTGTTAATTTTCTTTGCCTTAATATTTAATGTCGTGTTGCTTTCATTATATGTGTCAGTTTCACTAAATATTGCGGTGACTTGTGTTAGGTTAGATATTAATGTGTAGTCATATGTTGCGATTCCATTTGCGTTTGTTGTTAGGTTGATTTTTTTATTAGATATATCAATATTTATTGTTTGATTAGGAATGTTTTTGTTAGATTGATCTTGTAATGTGAATGTTAATTTAATTTTGTCGTTTACTGTGGGGTTACTGTTATTTGTGGAGATTGTTATTTTTGTGTTATCTTTTCCATCTTTGAATATATTGTTAGTGACATATGTTTCATCACCAAAAATAGTTATAGTGTTAACATATGTTGAAGTATCATCTTTTATATTATTTTTTATTACTGCATCTCCATTATCATCGTTTATAACTTTGTCAGTACTTGTATTATAAGCTTTATTTTTTGTGAATATATTATTACTAATGTTTGTATACGTGGTAGTTATTATAGCAGAACCCCTTTCTGCAGTATTATTATTAAAAGTATTATCAGTTATGATACAATAATAATTGTATTCTTGTGGGTAGTTATAAATTGCTCCACCATCGTAATTTGCATGGTTATCTATGAAATTATTATTAGTGATAGTTACTTGTTCAAATTTTCTAGATGTGCCAGTTGGATTTCCCCAGTAATCATAGTTTGTGTATGTACCTGTTTCACCCCAAACAATATAATCAAGTATTGCTCCACCATGATAACCAGCAGAATTGTTTATGAAATCATTGTTTGAAATAGTCATATCACCATATTCATTAATTATTGCTCCACCATACATTCCAGCTTTATTGTTTTTGAATGTATTATTGTTAACGGTTAAGTTATGTGTTTTAAAG
>MUZZ01000016.1:1455-1589 GCA_003266075.1 Methanosphaera sp. rholeuAM74 | reverse complement strand
CATATGCATCCGAATGTATTAAATGCGGTGCATGTGAAAATGTATGTCCACAGCATATTCCAATAAGCAAGGAATTAGATAAGGTAGTTGACTTATTTGAACAATAGATCTAAACATAAACATGACAATTATTA
>MUZZ01000016.1:264-1363 GCA_003266075.1 Methanosphaera sp. rholeuAM74 | reverse complement strand
GAATTGATAAAACTATCAACAGATTATGGTCAAATAACAAACTTTATCAATGCAGCAGGAGTTTCACCATCACAGGCACCAATAGAAACAATTCTTAAAGTTGATTTATATGGAACTGCAGTACTTCTTGAACAGATGGGTAAGGTAATAAAGGAGGGTGGAAGTGGTGTAATTATTTCTTCACAGTCAGGACATCGTATGAAACAATTAGGTGCCACTATTGATGAACAATTAGCAACAACACCTACAGAGGAGTTACTGGACTTAGATATATTACAGCCAGATAACATTAAAGATACCTTGCATGCATATCAATTGGCCAAAAGATGTAATGTTAAAAGGGTAATGTATGAAGCATGCAGGTGGGGTGAAAGAAATGCTAGGATAAACTCGATATCACCGGGAATAATTGTAACACCACTAGCCATTGATGAATTCAATGGTCCAAGAGGAGATTTTTATAGGAATATGTTTGCAAAATGTCCCTCAGGAAGACCCGGAACGGCAGATGAAGTGGCTAATCTGGCACAGTTATTATTGAATGAAGATGCTTCATTCATTACAGGCTCCGATTTCTTGATAGATGGTGGAGCAACTGCATCATATTTCTATGGAAAACTAAAACCAAAACACTGAAAAATCTTATATAGATTCAGAAATAAATAATTAGTTGAAGATTAGGATGTATAATATTTTTTGATACTTCTTCTTTAATAAGAGAATAATGGGTGATTGATATGAAAACGATAGTGATAAATGCTAGTCCACGTAAAGACTGGAACACTGCAAAGCTCATGAAAGAATCCCAAAAGGGTGCCGAGTCTGTAGGAGCCGAAACAGAATATGTTGACTTATATGACTTGAACTTCACTGGTTGTAGGAGCTGTCTTGTATGTAAGATGAAGAATATGGAACGCTGCAAATGTTTCTGGAAGGATGATCTTTCACCACTTATAGATAAGGTATACGAAGCTGATACGTTGCTTATAGGTATTCCTATCTATATGGGAGAACCTGCAAGTCAATACAAGGCATTTATTGAAAGATTGATATTTGTGGCGCTATCCTATGATGGTGGAAACTACTTTGAAGGAAAAAT
>MUZZ01000016.1:0-226 GCA_003266075.1 Methanosphaera sp. rholeuAM74 | reverse complement strand
GCTTTGAAGGATTGTTTAACTTCTTGAATGGTGAAGTTGAGATATATCCTTCATGCAATACATTACAGGTTAATGATTACAGCAAATACAATATGGGAATGTTCAATGAGGAAGATAAGATAAAATCTAATGAGAACCAGTTTCCAATTGACATGGAAGAAGCATTTAAAATGGGTGCTAATCTAAGCAGATAGCCTATTTTTTTATAATCCCCATTTTATTTTAT
>MUZZ01000211.1 GCA_003266075.1 Methanosphaera sp. rholeuAM74 | reverse complement strand
GAGTAGGAATAACCAACCAATGGGGTAGTGGAATCGACGGAGTAATGGAAAACGAAACAAGCCTAGTAACCATAGAAAACAACACACTAACCAACAACACACACAAAAAAGGCAAACCACAAGTAGAAGTAACCATGCCAACACCAGAAATCACAATCGGAGAAACAACAACTATCACAGCAAACCTATGCATAGTCGATGACATACAAACAGACATAAACGACGGAAAAGTATGCTTCAAAGTAAACGGAAAAGTTCTAAGAGACGAAACCACTGGAAAAGTAATATACGCAGACATAGAAAACGGAACAGCAACAATAGACAACGTAAACACAAGTAACTGGAACAATGAAACCACACTACAACTAATATACACAGGAAGCACCAACCTAACTACAAGAAGCAGTGAAGTAATAAACCCAACAATCAACACACCAGAAGAAGACACACCAGAATTCTCCGTAGCAGACGCTACAGCAGCAACTGGAGAGGAAGTAACTATTAGTGTTACAACCAAGAACTTAGATGCTGGTAAAGTAGTCCTAAAAGTCAACGGTAAAACTGTTAAAGCAGATGACGGTAAATTATACGCTAAAGTTACAGGTGAGACGACAACATTCACATACACAGTACCTAAGACTTTGAAAGCTGGTGAATATGACATAAAAGCTGTTTACACTGGTGGTACTACTAAACTTGAGGCTGAAAGTAAGTTAACTGTAGAATAGTCGTATTAACATACAACGCTATTTCTTTAACCCCCAATTATTTATTTTTTTAAAACAGTATATGCTTAAACAATGTGATGTTACACTGACTATTGACTATCTCAACAGATACCATTATATCTTTAAATGATAATATAAAGACGGGAAAATACTTTCAAATTAATAAACAAGAACAAACAATATATCCATGATAACCAAATTTAAGATGAAACTGTTAGAATTAATAGATACTTGTTCTAAAATAAAAGATTTAAGTAAAAAAATTAATTTTCTGAAAATACTGTAAAAAATAAGCTTCAGATATTGTCAATGTTGTCATTTGAGGAGTGATAATACTGTTAATTTATATTGTAAAACTATTTACTTTTTTTAGGAGAAATAATTTTATCATATTTTAACAGATAAAAGAAATTTATTATTCATCATCATTTCTTCCTCTACGTCTTTGCATATACTCTCTACCTTTTTTAACACCATAACCAGCCATGACGCCACCAGCTATCATTTCAGCACCCATTATAAATGGTCGTCCTTTCATGATTTTCGAGGATGTGTTAAATAGTTTAGAGACTAAATCGTACTTATCCTTAATATCTGAAGTAACATCCTTTAATTCCTGATAATCCTTTCTATTGATGTTTTTACTTTTTTTATTTTTATTCAACGTATCCTGTCTTAACTTATCATATTTTGCTCGTTTTTTATCATCAGAAAGAACAGTATATGCATCATTAATGTACTTATATTTTTTACCATCTGCTTTGACTTGACTAATAGCAGCCATATATGATTTTTTTATTGTTTTTTTATCAGCATCTTCATCTATTTCTAAAAAAGCATAATAATCTGGAATATATTTAAGCATAAAATCTTTTCTCCTTTTAAGGTTATGTGTATCGAGTTATAGTAATTATTATACTTAATTTATGCTCTTCTTCACTATTAAATTTTTTCATATGGAAGATAAATATGATTTACTTCTTCGTTGAACTTTTTTTTCTGTGAAACTTATTGAAAAGTATTGGATTGTTGAAATGATTTATTGTTCCCATTATTCCCATCTTTTCCAAATAAATAGTCATATTCTACGTTTCATATTATCCTCTTGATTTTCTAATCTCAACACTATGATTAAAGAGTATGCACATAGAAAATTAATGTAGCAACAAGCACCACTAATATACTGACCACGTCAAGATAATAAAAAGTGATTCTAATGTTACTATGAATACATATGGGAACAAAACAAGAGCAAAAAACTATTCACTGAAATATTAAAAAATATGATCTTAATATGGGATTCATACATGTTTCAAATTGAAATATTCTTAATAATACATGCATGAATTACTAAAAAGCTTCATTCCATCACCATCACCACCCCAGAGTAAGCGAAATTAGAATAAAGCCAAAGGCAATACCTAAAAAATTTTTTTAAAAATGGCACTATTACTGATTACATATTTAAAAATAATTATGCTATGAGTGTTTCATTAACTGGTAGTGATGGTATTGCACTTGTTGGAGTGACACTCTCTGGAGGAGCATTAAGTCTATCAAACAATAACATCATTACAAACTGTACCTTCAAAAACAACACATGTGACAAGGGAAGTGCAATAGACAACGGAATATTCAGCTTAGAACATATAACATATAACAATAACACAGTAATCATGTTTTTATTTGAAGAAAACAGAGGAAACCTAAGTGAAATGAAAAGTGCTATAATAAAATTGGAGGAAGAAGCAGCATACCCCTAATAAACAACACATTCCAAAACACTTACAACGCATCTTACTTATTTTATACTAGTAGGGATAAGTATAATTTTTTATACTAATATGGATAAGTATAATTTTTTATACTAATATGGATAAGTATAATTTTTTATACTAGATTTGATAAATATAATATCCGAACTAATGAAACTTGGTGGATAAGATATGAATTCAAAACCATATTTTTTATACGATAGTTTAAATAAATATTTCTTCAACCGGGAATCTGATATTGAATCTATATCATATCAAATAAACTCTGTATGGGAATCATTAGCCCAACATTGACTAATAACAGGGATTAGGGGTGTTGGAAAATCCTGTTTAATTAAAAAACTTTTCAATGAATCAGAACTTGATAGAATATGTGTTTATTGATTTTCCTCATACATGCCTATTTTTGATGCGGTGTGGAAAAATCTTTTTATGTTGCTCTTACTGTACATTGTGTGATACTTTTATTTGAATATACTATAGGCTGTGTAAAATTATCATATTTCCCATAGAGTAAAATAGTAGTATAATACTGATACCCATGTTTAATTATATGTAAATTGAATTATTTTG
>MUZZ01000199.1 GCA_003266075.1 Methanosphaera sp. rholeuAM74 | reverse complement strand
TAAACAACAAAATCAAACAACTAGAAGCAACAATAAAAGAACTCAACAAAACAACCACCAAAAAAACAACCACCACAACCGTAACCCAACTAAAAGGCAGAGTAGGAGCAATAACACAACTCAAAGCAACAATCAAAGACTCAAACGGCAACCCCGTACCTGACGGCCGTGTAGTATTCAAAGTCAACGGTATAACAGTCAAAGACGAAGCACAAAACACAATATACGCAATAGTAAACAACGGAACAGCAACCATCAAATACACTATCCCCAAAAGCTGGTACAAAGACAACACAATAGTAGAAGCAACATATGGAGAAACCCATAATTACCTATCCAGTAAAGGCAACTCCACAAAAAACAACATCACACCCGGAAACGTTAAAATCAAAATAGCAGACCTACCCGTCCACGAAAACGGAGACAAACTACAATTCGTTATAACAGCTACCGATGAGAGTGGAGAAAGCATGACTGGCGGAGTAGTAATCATGAAAACAAACGGAGTCACACTAAAAGACTCAAACGGCAAAGCACTACAAGCCAACGTAGTAAACGGAGTAGCAATACTAGACTACAACATAACACTCGGAGCCAGAACACACAACCTAACAGCAGTATACGCATACACAGGATACAACAGAGTAGAAGCCAAAAACACGTTAAACGTGACCAAAGGAGAAATATTCATCAGATACAACCCAGTAATCACCAAAACAGCGAAAACAACAGTCACAGCAGACATCCTCGACAAAAACAAAAACCACATGTACGGAAACGTCACAGTCGGAATCAGAGTCGACGGAGAAATGGTAACCATATCTGACGCTATCGAAGGAATAATAAACGTAACCCTACCAATCACATTCACCAAAGGAATCCATAGTATTGAATTCGTAGTAGGTGAAACAGGTGCATTCAAATCCGACAGACTAACAAGCATCATAATCAAAAACTAGACGGACTAACCCCTCACCCCCTAAACTTATTTTTCTTGATTAAATTTTATACAATCAAAACCAGAAGTCCATATTTTTGAATCAAAAAAACGTGGACTTGAATTTAAGAAGAAATAATATTAAAGTTTCCTAACAAATGTAATATAGGTTTAAGAGTTTAAACATATTATGATACTTCTTCTTCGCTATACTCAACTATAACGAAGTAAAATCTAACATTAAAAACCCTAAATGATAAAAACAGAAGCATTAATTCTACAAACAACTATTAACAAACAATATAATAACGATTTTCCATTATACCACGATAAAACGAACAACACACTACAAAAAACTAAATAACACTTTTTCCATAAGTATACAATACTTATTAAGATAGAAACATCAAAATAATACCATTAAATCATGCCCATATTTCAAATACTATGAGAACTAATTGAATTTAAACCACCAATTTATGATACACCTTCTTAAAGAGTAGGGTATCTTCCCAACAAACGTTTTCAAAAATGGAAAACAGAACTTGCAAAAAAGTGACCGAAAAGTAAAAGTTCCCATATTTCATAATAAACATAAAAAAATTTATGTTCCTTATGTTTTATATGTTTCTTAAGAGAATGTTTGAAGTAACACAAACAAGTAATTTCTTTAATAAATACGTAACAAATAGTTTTTTTAACATTATAAGTATGTAAATATTTTAATTGTTTGTATGCATTACGAATAAAATTCTTTGTTTTCATCCTTGAATATCTCATAACATAATTGTTGGCTTCTTGATAAGAAGATGAACCAAAAACTCCGTCTAGTTAATCCTCAATAATTCTTTTGAGAAAACTTCTGCTTGGCAATTAATGTTAAATCCATTATTCTCGATTAGTTCCAACCACATCCTCAACACATAACATCTTCGTATATTAAAAAAATTTTCATCGACATAGTACTCCTTCGATTATCTTTCTAAATGGAGAACGTATTGGAAACAGCAACATTGGAAAACACATTAAAAAACTCCACGACACACACTACATGACTATTACCATAGATGAAATATGCTAAAAAAACAATAGATTTAGATAAGGGAATTCAACATATAACCCAAAAAAAGTAGAGTTACATCGATAGCAGTTTCTTCATAATGTTAATGAACGAAAAATTTATCCACTACTAATTTTCCTATAAATAATCTGCTTTCCATTCCTAGTTTTTTCTAACATATTTCTGTCGACTAATTCATTCAAATCCTTTGTAGCCGTATTTCTCACAATACTAAATAGTGACATGTATTCTTTTATTGTGATTTCTGACTCATCATTAAACCTTAAAAACTCTTTTTGTCTGACATTTAAACCATTATATCCATCATCAGCCCTAAAAGTTACTTTAAAGAATTCACCAATTTCGGCAAACTCTGGTTCATCTAAACCATGTGCCCTCATAGAATCTTTCATCTTTTTGATTCCTACCCCAACATGCTCCATATATTTCGTTTTTGAAAAAATGTTGCAAATTGCCTCATTCCTGTGTATTGGATCGTTTTCTTCGAGCTTAGAAATTGTTAATGGATATACTAAACGTCCAGGACTTTTTATCTCAATTCTGTCATTATATATGTAAAAAGTTATTGGAGCAGTAGTTATAGTGTAATCTCTATGGGCTAGAGCATTTACAAGTGCTTCACGTATTGCTTCAAACGGATAATCCTGAACTGTTTCTCGTTTAAATCCTTTAACTTTAGAAATATTGATTAATGTTTTATTAAAGAATAATTCTGCTTCCATTATTAACTTTAAAAAAGATAAATTATATTCTGCCTTTTCAAATGTGTTTATTCCTTCATCGTCAAAAAATCTGACCATTTTTACTTGGTGTGATATGTTAAATTTCGAGATGTCTTTAGCAAAAAATAGTGCTCCAGCAGTATTTAGTCTAAATTCCCCATTTTCATAATCTCCAGCATGTATTGTAGACAATACTCTTTTTAACCCTTTTTCATCCCTTATTTTTTCAATTGGTTTGTAATCTAAAACATTGAAAAACAAGTCTAATGCATCCATATCCACATCATCACAAGAAGAATCAGACAATATTTCATAATCAAAAGCCTTATAATTTCTTAAATTTTTATCAATAAAATCTGCTAAACTTTTTTTGATTTTTTCAATTAAAACATAACGATTTCCAAATCTATTGTAACTATGAGTTCCTATTTTTTCTATAAACTCTTTTGTTTTCTCTTCTCTAAAATCTACATCCTTGATATAAATTAAAGCATCATTATGTGTTTTGTTATACAAATCATATTCCAATTCCGTTGGAGAAATACCTGATTCCAAAATACTTCCATAATCAGAACCAATTAATCCAATGTAGATATCCGAATTAATTACTTCTTCAGAGTATAACTCTTCTGGAGATAAACCTGATGCAGATTCTTCTTCGAACAAAAACACGTCAAAAAATCTATTTAAAATGTAATCATTTTCAATCTCTTGTTTAATGAATTTTCTTTCTTGTTCAAATTCTTTTCGAACACTACTTACAAAAATTTCATATTTCATACTTAACACTTATATTCTTATTAAGTTATTATCTTCAAATTAAGTTACACATGAAATGATAATAACTATAGCAAATTAATAATTAATTTAATATTGTATTCTAAACTATATAAAGTTAATGATTATGTAATATCTAAAAATCACAGGGAAAATTATTTTAAATGATTAAAAACTATTATAAAATATTATTTTTACTTTAAAACTAGTATTAGGATGTTTTTAAATGAGGTTAATTTTTAACCTATATTATCAAAAATATGGAAAATTTTGATAATATGATAAAATTTTTAAGTTAATGGGAGATATGATAAAGTAGAAATCAATACTATATAAATAAACCACAAATAATCAAAAAAACCACCAATCAAAACAAACACAAACACCACAACCCACAAAAATATAACACACAAAACCAAGAAAAATATAATCAACAAAAACACCCATATTATCAAACACAAATTGACAACATTGATAACATCAACAAAAAAAACAAACACCAAAAAACAAAAACCCACACTATATAAATAAACCACAAATAATCAAAAAAACCACCAAGCAAAATAAATACAAACACCACAACCCACAAAAATATAACATACAAAACCAAGAAAAATATAATCAACAAAAACACCCATATTATCAAACACAAATTGACAACATTGATAATGTCAAAAAAAAATTATCGTTTTTGATGAAGTAGTTTAGTGAGTAATGTTTGTAGATTACTTTGTAACACATATGGGTAGTGTTGATTGTTGTATTAGTGTAAATTAGGGGGTTGTTGTTCTTTTACTGTTATTTCTAAGTTATTTTTGTATTGGTTCTTCTTCGTTATTCCCCACATATAACGAAGTAAAGCCCATAATTCAGACAAATCCAGTAACAAAAGACTAATTCAAAGTAGAATTATACAAAGAACTTATCCTAAAATCCACCCTTTCTACGACACCAGCCAAGATGAAGGTAAACGATATACACATGATGTTATCAGCCACCACAATCACAGCAGTAATCCTCTCAGAATCATTTAAAAATGAAGTGTCAACCCCCAATACCTTCGAGGCATCTAAAACCTCTAACCCAATCACATTATGATTAACATTCAAATCCAATACTATTTCACTCGTTATTTCCAATGAATAATCATAAGAATACTCCTCCTTCTCAAAAAATAGGGCATCAACATCCCCATCATAAGCATATCTATCCATAAACAATTCCTCCACATACAATAATCTCAGTACATTAGAAATATTTAAGATTTTACACTATCAGGATAATTAAAGTGGAAACGAACTTCTTTTAGGAAAAGCATAGAGAGTTGAGAGAAAGTTAAACAAATAAACAATAAACACTATAATACTATGAAATAGTCTTCTCCCCCACCCTCCACCCCATAACATAATATAAAAACTCTAAACTCCAAATTTAAAAAAATAAATCGTTTTAATAAAATATAACCAATGCCCCATTATTAAATAAAAATAATAAAAGATATTCACTTTTTAAATTTAAAATAAATGGATATATTTATTAAGTATAAAAATAAAATAAGTAATTATAATAAAATATATATAGGATTACATGATTACTCAATAATTATCAAAAAAATGAACATAACTATTATTCTTTGATTAATCGTGAAATATCATCAAAAACCTTTCAACCATTAATTTATCCTATACACATTTTTTCCTAATAGTCCTATAAACGATTTTATTATCAATATATAACACATGGTAGATGAAAGTAATTATGAAAATTAATATGAAAAACACGTTCTTGATAGTAATGATATTATTATTACTATTTGGTGTAAGCACCATTAGTGCTAGTGAAGTATCCAATGATACAAGCGTAACATCAGATATAGATGGTAGTACTGCAATAGCACAAGAAACGACATCTATAAAAAGTAGTGATAATAATATAGCCGATACAACTACCAAGAATATTAAAAAAGAATCAACAGACACTTACGTCACAGACAGTAGTGAATCTGTTGATAATAGCAAAGATAGTGACAATGTTATCACATTGAATAAAAATGATGAGAAGAATATAAAGGCTGCAGGTGACGAGCATACATTTACTGAATTACAAACCATAATCAATAATGCAGAAGAAGGAAGTGTAATAGAATTAGAACATGATTATTCTCTTGCAGCTGGTGGAAGCAGTATTGTTATCAAGAAAGGGTTAACCATTAACGGTAATAACCATACATTAAACGGTGCAAATATGAATCGTATATTATATGTATATAATCAAGATAGCAATCCACTTATTTTAAAAGACATTAAATTCATAAACGGTCAAGGAACGGATGATTATAAGGAAGGAGGAGCTATAGTTTACAATGGCACGCATCATGTTTCTCAAGATATAGAATTAACTATAATCAATTGTGATTTTAGAAACAATCATGCAAAAAGGGCTGGTGGAGCAATCAGTAGTTATGGAGCATTGAAAATAATTGATTCATTTTTCTCTGTTAACTCAGTTGATGTGGGAAATGGTGGTGCAGTATGTTGTTGGGATGATTTGATAGTAGTTAATTCCCGTTTCTCCAATAATAGGGTTCAACGGGGACTATCTGGTTTAAGAGACATTATAGAGAATGCACTTTACGATGACTTTAATGCCAGTTATTGGGATGATGTTCTTCACTACTACAGTTCTTTAGGCAAGGATATAGCTTCAATTCCACCTACGGGTGGTGCAATCTTTTGTAACTATACCTGTTTGATTAATGATACTGTATTCGATAACAACCAGGTAGGTGAAAAAAATGAACTTGGTCCTGGTGGTGGTGCAATCCATTGTATTGGTGAAATGGAAGTTCATAATTGTAACTTCACAGCTAATAAGGCTTACGATCAGCATGGTGGTGCAATCCTTTGTAACGATATAGCACATATTTATGATTGTAATTTCTATTATAATGTGGCAAATTGTGGTGGTGCAATCAGTACTTTCCGCGATGCTGATGTTCATAATTCAACATTCTTAAATAATGGTCATGAACTTGGTGCATCTTGGATAGAAGAACAATGTTTAGATTCAGTCGCTGGGCTTATCATAGGTTTTATACCTGTCGTAGGAGACATATTAAGCGTTGTAGAATTTTTAGCTGAAGCATTTGATATAGATATTAACTTCCTTTCAATGAATTCAAATAGTACTGGTGGTGCAATTTTTACTGCAGAATCTTGTACAGTAAATGGTTGTGACTTTGAAAGGAATTATGCGGCCGAATATGGTGGTGCAATCTATTCTAAAATAAACACAACAGTTATTAACAGTAGTTTTTCATCCAATAAAGTTTTCCGTGGCGATAGTCCAATTACCGAGGTTTTAAATTGGAAAGGACAGAATAGGGATGGTGGAGCAATTCACACCCAAAAATCTTTAGTAATAAGAAACTCAGAGTTCAATAGTAATTCTGCCCCAGTTGAAGGTGGTGCAGTCTATTGTGCAGAAAAAACAACTATTTATGATTCCAAATTTTCATACAACACTGCATATTATAATGGTGGAGCATTATACACCAAAACTATGGACAAGGTTTCTAACACGACTTTCACAGATAATTCAGTAACCAGAACTGATGGTATAGGTGGAGCAGTTTATATTGAAAAACAATGCAATCCAGAGTTTGTTAACTGTGAATTTAGCGGTAATATCGCAGACAATCAGGGTGGAGCAATATATGTAAATCCGAATTTAATGTTAAAGATATCAAACTCCACATTCCTTAAAAACGTTGCACATGTCGATGGTGGTGCAATCTATTCCAACGGACCAATCACAATCTCCGACAGCACATTCAACAACAACCAAGCCGATGGAGAGGATACTAGTAAAAGAAGTTTCGGTGGAGCAATTTTCTCAGAAAAAAACGTAACTGTTAATAATACTAACTTTGAACAAAATGTAGCATATAATAGGGCAGGTGCAATATATACCAATGGAAAATTAACGATAACATACAGTAATTTCACCGCCAATACTGCAAAGGATGGTGGTGCAATATATGCATCCATCATTAATGAGGGAGTCAGCAATTCAATATTCAGTAAAAATAGGGCAACCACTGGTGATGGGGGAGCCATCTATATTTATGGTGAATGTTGGCCCAAATTCAATTTATGCATATTTGAAGCAAATACATGTAAACCTTACAGTCAGTATGAATATGCAGATGGTGGAGCAATCTATGTAGATAAAGCCAGTACCCAATTGAAAGTAACAAACTCCAATTTCACATCCAACTCTGCAGAAAGGGGAGGAGCAATCTATGCAGCACAAATTACTGAAGTTTCAAACGCTGTATTCATTAAAAACCGTGCCCAGACTGGTAGAGGTAATGGTGATGGAGGAGCAGTATACATCAATAACAAATGTAATCCTCAGGTAACCAATAGCCGATTTGATAATAATACCTGTGATAATAGGGGAGGAGCAATCTTCACAGATTCAATTGATACTAAATTGAAGGTGACAGGGTCTAATTTCACAAATAACATTGCAAATCAGGGTGGAGCAGTATACGCAGCCCAGATAACTAATCTTACAAACTCAATATTCACCAAAAATAAGGCAAAAAATGGTGACGGTGGAGCAGTATATGTAAATAGAAGTTGTACTACTGGCATTGACGGTTGTCAATTTAAGGATAATGACGCTACGAACCATAGTGGAGGAGCAGTTTACTTCGACTCCACGACGTCCTATACAAAAGTAACGAATTCTAATTTCACCCACAACATTGCAAAAAATGGTGGAGGACTATATGCACATCAACTAGTTAACTCAACAGGTAGTCTGTACTCAACATTCACCAATAACAAGGCAATAGGTGGTCATGGCGGAGCAGTATATATTGCATATGATAATTTGCGTGATTACAGTACACAAACCCATATAAGCCGTTGGATACTCAAAGATAATTATGCAAGCGGTAATGGAAGTGGAATTTACATGGGAAGTCATTACTCCACATTAAAGGTATCCTACTCACAGTTCATCAATAACGTTGCAAAACAAAATGGTGGAGGACTATATGCACATGGAAGGGTTAATGCCATCAGCAACTCAATATTCCTTCAAAACAATGCAACTACTGGTGATGGAGGAGCAGTATACGTTAACAGGGAATCAGACATGGAGACCATTAAGTGCAGATACGAGAATAACTACGCCAACGTGAGGGGTGGAGCAATCTACACCAATTCAACGAATACTGACCTTAAAGTATCCTACTGTACATTCGTTGACAACAAAGCAGATTCTGTAGGATATAATGGTACATACTACCATTATAGTGCAGGTCATGATATACACAACTGTGGTGAATATACTTATATCAAATTGAACTGGTTTGGAAACAACACTCCTAACTTTAAAGGAAGAATCGTTGAACATAAGAGCAGTGCTGATGATATAGATTGGGGTGATGATAAAAAACATAAAATTACCGATTACCTGCAAATCGAGATGAAAATCGATGATGTTGACTCTTCCAAAAACCTTTATGCTGAAAGTCCATATACCGTACGTATTCATTTCAAAGGAACCAATAGTACACCAAATTTCGATAATTATCCATTATATCACTCAGACGGAGAATTCTGGGGAGATGGAAATTTTACCAGTATTCGATTAAATGTGAATGATGTACTTAGCACAGTTGTATTAAAACCTGTTGGACTTTCTGGAAAAGATATGATTTATGGAAGAGTTGACCATCAAACCTTAAGATTACAACTTTATCCAAAAGATAAAGAAGCAAGTACAGTTAAAATAACATCCTGTGAGGATGTCGAATATCCTAACGAAGTAAAGGTCACATATACAATAACCCCTGAAATGTCAGATCCAACATATGAAGTCAGAGACAGCCAAGGAAATAGTATTAGATCTGGTGGTTTAACCAGTCCAGATACATTATACATATCAAATTTAAAACCTGGGGAATATTCCATAACAATCAACAATTCTGAAAATAATACGCATCATTCAAGCTCAGATACAGTAGCATTCAATGTACATAAAATGAATATCACGTCATTAAGTGCTTTCATAAATAACAGGACGTTTTCTGAGTTAGTTGATGGTTACGCTTATGCCAGCTATGATACAATGTATTCTATAACTAATGAGGCGATTAACGAAGAATATCCTGTCCGTGTTCGTGATGGTATCGGTTACATACAAATGGGTGTAATACCTGCTGGTACTTATAACGTAGAAATATACTATAAAGGCAATGATTACATAAATAATATATCCAATACTACAACATTCACAATATATCCTTCAAACACAGAGCTAAAGTTTAAAATCAATCAAAGTGAAATTACTTATGGCGAAACTGCAAAAATCACTCATGAATTGTCGGATAGTATCCCATATAGTGCTACAGGTACAATCAAATACTACCTGAAAAACGGCACATTACTTGATGAATTGAGCGTCAATAAAAATTTCATAGTACCTGTATTGGATGTAGGCACATATGAAATCATAGGAAAATATTCAGGTGACAATAACTATTACCCAGCCAACAACAGTACATTCATCACAGTTAAAAAAGCATCAAACAACGTTGCAGTCAACACATCAAATGTGACCTATGGAAATGATACAATAATCAATCTAACAGCTGATGTTGACGGTGTTTATAAGCTGGACATAAACGGCACAACATACGATATAACAGTCATAAATGGTGCTGGAAACAAGACAGTGCAACTGGATGCAGGCAAATACTATGCAAACGTGACATTCGACAATGCAAACTATGATACAAAAAGTAATAATACTACATTCGAGGTTTACAAGGCAAACACCAACATAAACATCATAGCCAACAACACCACTTATCCTCAAGTGGTTAAAGGTATCCTTAATTCCAACGCAAACGGCAAATATAACCTGACAGTAGACGACAAGTCAACCACGGTTACTGTAAGTACTGGTGTAGGTGAGTTTAACTTAGGAGTAATGGATGCTGGAACATATACAATTATCGCCAAGTACTCTGGTGACAAAAACTATAAAGTAGCAACCAAAAACATGACAGTCACAGTCCAACAAGGCACTAACAATGCTAACGTATCCGTTGCCAACGTGACATATGGTGAAAACGCCACAATCATTGTATCAGCAGAAGTCGATGGAACATACCAAGTTGACATCAACAAAACAATAAAGAACGTCACAGTTAAAAATGGTGAAGGAAACGTAACCCTAGCACTAGATGCGGGTAGCTATTATGCCAACGTGACATTTAACAACAAAAATTACAATACTACAACACAAAATACAACATTCAATGTAAATAAAGCCAACACCAACATAAAAATCCTAGCAAATGATACCACCTATCCACTAGAAGTTAAAGGTAGCATTACTGCTAGTGCAGATGGAAAATATAACTTAAGCGTTGGAAACTATTCAACCACAGCTACCGTGAAAAATGGTGTTGGTCAATTCAATACTGGAGTATTAAATAGTGGAGAATACGAAATTAATGTTAGTTACTCTGGTGATGCAAACCATAACCCTGCCACGGCTACTCTTTCAGTTAGAGTCGATAAGAGAAATATCTTAATGGATATCGAAGCAAACAACATAAATGTGGGTCAAACCCAGAAAATTACCATTAAAGTACCAGCCAATACAACAGGAAACATAATCTTAACACTTGAAAACAAAAACTACACAGAAAAAATCGAAGACGGACAAGCAACAATAAACATACCAAACCTAACCGTGGGAAACAAAAATGCGAAAGCATACTACCCAGGAGATTCCAACAACAATCCAAGCATAAGCACACTACTATTCAAGGTCAACCCATTAAATGTTGTAATGGACGTTGAAGCTAACAACATAAATGTGGGTCAAACCCAGAAAATTACCATTAAAGTACCAGCCAATACAACAGGAAACATAACTGTTACACTAGAAAACAAAAACTACACAGAAAAAATCGAAGACGGACAAGCAACAATAAACATACCAAACCTAACCGTAGGAGATAAAAACGCCAAAGTATACTATTCAGGTGATACAAACCACAACCCAAGTACAAGTACTGTATCATTTGAAGTAAACAACATAACAACCGAAAAAACCAACACACAACTAACACTAAACACATCCAACAACACACCAAAAATAACAGACACCATAACAATCACCACAACACTAACAGACACAACAGGCAACAAACTAGCAAACCAAAACATAACCCTAACAATTGAAAACACAACATACAACCTCAAAACAAACAACAACGGACAAACAACACAAACACACAAACTAACAAAAACAGGAACAACAACCATCACAGCACAATACAACGGAAACAACACATACAATCCAAGTAACAATACCTTGACAATCAACGTTGAGAAAATACCAGCTCAAGTAGATGCAAACGTTAAAAACAACAGTATCATCAACACGATAATAGATGTAAGCCTAAGCGATTATGCTAATAACACTCTTGCAAACAAGACTCTGAACATCTATGATGACATGGAAAAACTCATAGCTACACAGACAACCGATTCAACTGGTAAAGCAGTCCTCAAACTCAACTTAACTAGTGGTAATCATGAAATAAACATAAAATACTCTGGAGATGACATGTATAATGAGGCAGAAACCACGGTAAATGTTGACGTTGCCAAGTTAAGCTCAAGTGTAAATCTAAACACACCAACAACAGCCTACATTGGAGATACTGTTACAATAAGTGTCACAGTAAAAGACCAGAACGCTAAACTAGCAACTGGAAACGTCACAATAAAACTAGACAACACAGTACTAAAAACGTTGACACTAACCAACGGAGAAGCAAACACGACCACAGCCATAAACACAACAGGAACACACAACATCACGGCAACATACAATGGAAACACCAACACTTCCACGGCAACGACCACGAAGACAGTGCAGACAAACAAGAAGGATACCAGGCTAACAGCATCCACGAATACTAACATGGTAGGCAATACTACAGTAAACGTAACACTAACTGATAACAATAACAAGGCAATATCAAAGGCAAGTGTTGTCATAACAGATAAAAACAACAAACAACTGGCAACAACCACAACAGACGCCAACGGTAAAGCAACCGTTAAAGTAAGCCTTCCAACAGGAACACAGACAATAAACATAAAATACGCTGGAAACAACACATACAAGCCATCCAACACAACACTCAATATTAACGTAGCCAAACTAAACGCAACAATAACATTGAATGCCACAACACCAGTATACGTAGGAGATAATAACACAATAACAGTAACAGTAAAAGACCAGAACAATAATAGCGTTAGTGGAAACGTGACAATACAATTAGACGATACCACAATTAAAACCCTCTCACTCAAAGACGGAAAAGCAAACACAACCACGACCATAAACACATCAGGAACACACACCATTACAGCAGTCTACACTGGAAACACAAACACCAGTAATGCAACAGCCACAAAAACAGTACAGGCAAACAAGATTAACACCAAACTAAACGTTTCAACGTTATCCAGTAGAGTAGACAACACCACAATCAACGTAACATTAACTTCTAACACTAACAAAACATTAAACAATGCACAGATAACAGTATACGATAGTAGCAACATTGAAATTGCAAAAGCTACAACAGATAAGAATGGTAAAGCCACTGTTAAACTGAACATTCCTAGTGGAAAACAGGTGGTCACAATAAAATATGATGGAAACAATACTTACAACCCATCCAACAAGACTATGACGATAAACGTTGCCAAACTAAACGCAACCATGACCATGAATGCCACAACACCTGTAACGGTTAATGAAAGCATAATATTGAACATCACAGTAAAAGACCAGAACAAGAAAGCAGTTACTGGAAATGTCACAATAAAAGTAGACAATGATACAGTTAAAACCATGATAGTGACTAATGGTCAGGTAAACACCAACATAAAAATAGATACGGCAGGAAATCATACTATAACAGCAACATACAATGGAGACCAGAACACTAATACACAAACAGCCACAAAAAGCGTGAAAGTTAACAAGATAAACACTACTTTAACGATAACGGCAAACAATACCATTCCAAGAGTAAAAGATAAAGTAAAAGTAGTTGCTACACTAATGGATGTTAGTAACAAGCCAATAGCCAACGAAAACGTCACAATAAAAATAAACAACGAGACCCACACGTTAAGTACTGACACTAATGGTACTGCGACGACGACATATACCTTAAGTAAAACTGATAAAAATATGAATATAACGGCTAAATATGGTGGAAACGAGGTATACAATCCTGTTACTAAGAATTTATCTATTAACAGGACATACAAGGCGGATATAGAACTATTAACGGGTTCATTCAATGCTAAACCTGGTGATGTCGTGAAACTCATTGCACACATACGTGACAATGGTGTAGACATAGACGGTGGACAGATAGTATTCAAACTAAACGGTATGACTTTGAAAGATGAAAACGATACGGTAGTGAAAATAAATGTTGCCCAAGGACTTGCTATACTTGAATACAAAATACCAGATACATTATCAGCACGTACACATAACTTAACAGCAGTATACAGTTCAGAATCATATGGAAGGGTAGAATTATCAACACCAATGACAATCAACAGATACGAAACACATATCAACGTAAACCCAATAATAGTCAAGGACAACAAAATCACCATTAAGGCACAAGTAGTAGACCAGAACAACCAAGCACTCAACAAGATAACACCGATGTGTATAAAAATCAACGGTCAGAGTTATAACTTCAACACGACAACAGGAACAGTAGACTACAATGTCACACAAACTTTAAAGGACGGATACTACAACGTCACAATCATTAGTGGTGCTAACGGTAAATACCTAGGCTCAACGGCAAAAACCGTGATAATCAAGACTAATGAAAGCATCACTACAAACTATAAAAACAACACAATAAACAACCAGACCAGCAAGAATAGTGGTACAACCAAGACAAAGAGTGTCATGAGCATACTGACAGGAGCAAGCACAGTAAAACCAGGAGACACCATTAAACTAATAGCACACCTATCAGAAGACCAAGTAGACATTAATGGTGGACAACTCGTATTCAAACTAAACGGTATGACTATGAAAGATGAAAAAGGAAATCCTATAGTAATCAACATCAAGGATGGACTAGCAATACTAGAATACAAGATACCTGATAACTTAGGAGCAAGAACACATGACCTAACAGCAGTATACTCATCCGAAAAATATGGAAGAGTAGAACTAACAGCACCACTAACCATGAACAGGTTAAACACGCACATAAACGTAGAACCAATATACACTAGTAGTGACAACACTTATATTAAGGCTGAAATCCTAGACGACAACAACAATAAAATCAACAAGCAAACGGCAGTCGTAATCAAGATTGATGGTGCAAGCTACAACATGAACAATAGTAATGGTGAAATATTCTTCAAAGTACCAGTGAAACTCTCACAGGGAGTGCATCAGATTACAATCATATCAGGAGATAATGGTAAATACCTAGATAGCAGGGCAAACACCGTGCTTATAAGAACATGAAAAAAACTCTAATTTCAACCCCCATTTTATTCTTTTTTTGAAATCAAACCCATTTTCTACTATTAAAATATTGTTATTTCTGTATTGATGTATACGCTTTTAATATATGGTCGGATAAGTCGGGACTGGATT
>MUZZ01000241.1 GCA_003266075.1 Methanosphaera sp. rholeuAM74 | reverse complement strand
ATGGTGTTGCGCCAGGTGCGGAAGGGCGCCAGCTGGTTGCCCTCGCCGTCGAAGGTGATGTAGCCGTGCATCATGGCGCTGATGCCGATGGCGCCAAAGGTCGTCGGCGTGATGTCGTATTTCGCCTGTACATCCTTTTTTAATGCGGCGTAGCACCCCTGCAGGCCTTTAACGACTTCGTCGAGGCCATAAGTCCAGATCCCGTTTACAAGGGAGTTTTCCCAGTCGTATGTCCCTGTAGCCAGTACATTTCCCTCGTAGTCGATCAGCACGCCTTTGATTCTTGTGGATCCGAATTCAATACCGAGTGCAGTTTTTCCCTGTGAAACACAATCTTTTCCGTTCATGAGGCTCCTCCATAGATAAATTATTTTTTATATGATAATATTGAAAAATGCATCATCCGTCATGTCCGGCGCATACCGGACCTGCGCCGGAGGCTTATCAAAAGCGCTGGTTTTTTCCGCTTCGATAAACTGATAACTTGAGTGAGTTTTGTCATATGCCGAAAAGCTTTCGCGGCACTGCTTCATTGTAACACACGTATAGAAGTTTTGCAGTAACTATTCAGTCAGCATCGCGTACTTGCTTCGCAAGGTGCAGAGTTTCAGGTGAAACAAGTCAGATCAGTTATTCTGAAATATAAGTTGGAAGCTTAAGAATGGTGAAATATAAAAGGATCCTTTTCTGGTCGAAAGAGGATCAGAAGTGGATTGTGGATGTACCGGAACTTGCCCTCAACACGTTTCCGGAGATCTTTCCATACAAATATTATCCTGTTAATACAAAATATCCTCCTTTTTACACGCGCTGTTTTTGATAAAATACAGTTAACAAATAAAAAAGTAACTGAAAAAAGCAAATGATCCGCAAAAAACATGAATCAAAAAGGAGGAAAAAACATGAACCCAAATAAACCCTTTGGTCTTGCTGACAAAGCAGGTTATGCACTCGGCGACTTCGGAAATGACTTTACCTTTATGCTTTCCACTATGTTCCTGATGAAGTTTTATACCGATGTAATGGGTGTCTCTGCTGCCCTGGTGGGGCTTATGATGATGGTAGCCCGCTTTGTTGACGCGTTTACAGATGTGACGATGGGACAGATCGTGGACCGCAGCAGGACCACCAAAAATGGAAAGTTCCGGCCCTGGATTCTGGGCATGATGGGGCCCGTGGCCGTTGCATCGCTCCTTATGTATGCAACCTGGTTCAAGGATATGCCGATGGGATTCAAGATCTGCTGGATGTTCTTCAGTTACCTGCTCTGGGGCTCCGTCTGCTATACCGGCGTGAATATTCCTTATGGTTCCATGGCATCCGCCATTACGTCTGACCCGAAACAGCGCGCTGAGCTCTCCACCTGGAGAACCCTGGGTGCGACCATGGCAGCCACGGTCTG
>MUZZ01000052.1:3881-4306 GCA_003266075.1 Methanosphaera sp. rholeuAM74 | reverse complement strand
GTTTCTTGATTGCCTTGAACATTTTCATTAAATCCTTTGAAAAGTAGTTTTTATATTAACAGGTGGTCAGGAAAAAAAAGTAATGTAATGTGAGATTAAATTGTTAATCTCATCTAGTGTTGATGTTGATGTTGGTGTTGTTGTTCTTGTTGTTGCATCAGTCTTTCTGCTTCTGGTCTCATTGATGTTACGTAGTCGTTTATTTTCTGTATTTGTTCTGTTAGTGAGGTTATTAGTTTTTGGACTTCTTCTTTGTCTTTGTCCAGTGTTTCTTCTGTTTCGTCTGCAGTTCTTTTTATTGCAACTTCTGAGCCTACTCCAACTATCACATCGTCGGATTTTATTTCTGCTGTGATGAAGCATCCTGCACCGATTGGTACTAGTGTTTCTTTGCCTACTGATCCTTTGATTGCTTTTACTGCGTC
>MUZZ01000052.1:2122-3761 GCA_003266075.1 Methanosphaera sp. rholeuAM74 | reverse complement strand
TTATAATAGTTCTTTTACTATTGGGTCGGTTACGTCATCAGCAGTGATTTCTGTTATTTCGTCGATGATTATTTTATCCCTGTTTAATCGGTGTTTGCTACCGAATTCAGAGTATAATTTTTCTTTAATGTCTTCTTCTTTTATCCCTTTTAGTTCTCTTGTAAATACTTTGGTTTTATCTACATCTAATAATTTTCCGTTTACTCTAAATATTTTTGTTTTCATAATTTATTCCCCAAATAAGTTGAATACTTGATCAATCCTTGCTAGTTCTGGTCCTGTTGTATTGTTTCCTACAATCACACCATGACTATTTGCAATGATACATGCTCCTACGAGTTTAACTCCACGGTTAACTGTACCAATTTTTGTTGGAACATCGAGTACGTCTTCGATTAACCCTATTTCCTCATCAGTTGCATCTGGATGTACTAGTGCTCCCTTGTTTGTAGCTGCTATTGTTGAGCCTACAATGTCATTGCCTGCTATAGTGCTTTTAACAACTTCTACTTCTATTGTTTTTTCTATAACTCTTCTTGCTACATCACTTATATCTGGATGTGCTATTGCTCCATTGTCGTTTGCTACTATTATGTTTCCTATTGCAGTTAATTTGTCAGGAATAACTTCAACATTAATTCCATGATCACGGATTATATCTAGTTCGTGTGAAAAGATATGTTGTGATACAATTAGACCGTTTGTGTTTCCAGCCATTAATGCCCCTGCTAGATTACTACCACAGATTGGTGTTTTTATTATTGGTACTTTTAAAGTTTCTTCTATGCTTTTGATATAAGAATCCTGGAGTCCTGGTGAAACTATTGCAACGTTGTCTTTAGCTAGAATAGAAACACCTAAGTTTGGGTTTCCATCGATATCGAATCTTTGTATCATATTATTTCACTCCATCTGTGAATAATTCATTTATTTATAGTTAACTATAGTAATGTAACAATATAATCTAGATGCCCATCTCTCAAACATCCATCTCATATTTAAGTAGGTAAAGAATTGATTAGGTTCTTTATTTACATGTATACATCATTATCTAGTTCTTTAGTAACTCGTATCCTATGATAAAGAAGTTAGATAATTAATTTTATTTATAATCTCATAGTTAGCATTTTTTAATATAATTTATTCTTCTACTAATGTTACTTCGACAGTTCCGTCTTCTTCAACGGCTCTGACTTTGATTTTGGAAGGGATTTTTTCTCGTCCTCTTTCCCATATTTTTTCGTTTACTGACTGGTCTATGATGACATCATCAGTTTTCATGTGTTTTTCTATGAATTCACGGATGTATCTCATAGCTTTTGGTGACCTTTTGGTTCTTGGCACTCTTTTTACATCCCTTAATGGTATTGTGTAAATTCTTTCCATGTTATCATACACTCCTATCGTTGGATAAAATTAAATATAATTCCATGTAGTCTATACTTTAATTTTACTTCTGCTCCATTGTCTTGCTTTTGGATGTGTTCGTAATCTTCTGGATGTTTTCATCATGGCAAAGATTGGAACTCTCCTGTTTTGTTTTGTTTTTTTTGCTAATCTAATTTTTTTAGGTAATTGTTTGTTTTTACTCATTTTCTTTCCATCCTATTACTCTTGATTGAATGTGATTTGGGAATAT
>MUZZ01000052.1:0-2092 GCA_003266075.1 Methanosphaera sp. rholeuAM74 | reverse complement strand
CTCTTGTATCCTATGCCAGTTAGGTTCATGTATTGTACCTTTTTCCTATCCTCTAAACTTTGGATTTCATTGAGTTTTAGCTTTGGAATCCTGTCTTCCCGTCTAGTTCCGTCTGCTATGACATCGTAGTCATCAGATAGTATTTCCAGTACTTGATGGTGTATGTAGTTTATCCCATTGTTTGGAAATTCGTCAGCTATTATCATGTCCACAGCTTTCATGAGAATTTCTTTGTCCAATGTTATGACCTTATGCTTGAAGCCCAAGTTCTTGGCTGATTCTCTTGCTGGCTTTGTTGAGTCGAATACTCCGAAGTTTATGGTTACTAGTTCCACTTCATATCCTAACTTGTCTAGTATTACTGCCATTAATGAACTGTCTTTTCCACCACTATATGTTATGGCTGCCTTCATATGTATACACAAATATTCCTATTTTCTCGTGATTTTTATTTCACGTTTTTTTCCACTCATTTCTCTTAAAATTTGTTTAAGAGTAGCATCAGAAACTGGAATCTGTAATTGTCTAGCTTCAGCCAATTGTATTAACTGCATTTCTAAGGCATTTACAAGTTCTGGTTTTGTTAATCTTAAATTTGCAAGTCTTTGACGTGCTTCTGGAGTTAATATTTGTCGTAGTGCCTGTTTTTTCTGTTGTTCGTATTGTTGTCTCATCTGTTCTTCTTGTTGCATCTGTTGTATGTCCATGCCTTGTTGCTGTTGTTGTGCCATTTGTTGTTGTCTTAGCTGTTCCATTCTTCTACGTCTTATATCATCAAGTTCACTCATAATATAATACAACTCCTATTAATTATCATTAACTAAACTTAGTATTTACTGAGTTCTGGTAAATCCTTAATAATTTCGTTTGCCTTGTTATCGAGGTATGATTGACCTGCTGGTGTGATTGCCCTTCCAGCATCGGTTTTTTCAACATATCCTGCTTCTTCTAGCTGTTGTAGTGCAACTCTTATGATGGATCCACTACCTTTCATGAATTTTTCAGGGTTTGTTCCTCTGTCCTTTTTGCCACCGTACTTGGTTTGTAGTCTGCTTAGTCCAACAGGACCATCTACGTAGATTCTTCTTAGTAGTGCAGCAACTCTTACATACCACCAATCAGGATTTTCTGGTCTTCTTTCTTTATGTACACCTGTTTTTACGAATTGTGCCCATGTAGGCTCATTGATTTTATCGTTTTCTTTTAGTTCTTGTGTTAGTACGCTAATTAAACTTTCAGCTGGTACATCAAATGCTGTTGTCATGGTTTAATTTGCCTCCTATTAAATTATATTAATTTTTAAGCTTCTAAATTCTTTTAGAAATTATCTTTTCCTTTTATATAATACAGCAACATTACCTCTGACGTCAACGAGCTGACTTTTAGTCTCTGATACAATTTCTTCTAGAAACTCATCCTTGTTGGATGCTATTGTCCTAGTGAAACGTACCTTAACTATTTCATTGTTCTTTAGTTGACGCTTCAACTCCTCTAATACGTTATCGTTAACACCATTCTTTCCGACGTTAATTTCAATTGCATTAAGTGAGTTTCTCATTATTTCTTTTTTACTCTGGACTTTGCTCAAATTATCAACTCCCACGTTTAACTTTTATCTTCTTTTCTAGTGTATGGTACTCTCGTTAGGTGTCCACATTCAAGACATTTTCTTGATATGGTATTGCCTGAAAGCCTTACCCTTAAGTTAACTCCTGGTTTAAGGAATTTGTCACAATTTTTACAAAACCTTCCTCGCCAATAGTTTGGTAATGTTAAATTATATCTAGTAGAGATACTACGAGTTAGCTTAACATATCGATCAGATCGTTCTGGGTGTTTGGAAAACTCCTTCTCTGCCTGATTAAATAGTATTTCCATCCTTTCATAGGCTATCCTATTTAACCATTTCTTCTGTTTTCTTCGACTCAAAATATCTAATCCTCTAAAAAAATATAGAATCATTAATCTTAAGTGCAAGGAATGAAATTATGATAAAAATACATAATTATATAGTAAACTTAAGAATAATAATATAATTTATGTTTTTAATTACTTAAATATGTTATGTATATCTGGGCATCTTTTTGTTGTG
>MUZZ01000311.1 GCA_003266075.1 Methanosphaera sp. rholeuAM74 | reverse complement strand
AAGTTTGGTAATTAACTATAATACAAACAAGCAAAATTGAAGTAAATAATGCTATAAAAAATGCTGTAATCGAGGGAAACGGAAAAACTCTTGATATGAACAATAACAGTAAAGTTTTAACTATAAATAGTGGTAATATTAAAATAAATAATTTAACTATTAAAAATTGTTTGGGATCTGAGGCAATATTTAATGACGGTGAATTAACTATCAGCAACTCAAAGTTCATTAATAATTCTGGAGCAACGGGTGTAATTCGTAACTATGATGGTAATTTAACTATAATCAATTCAACATTAAACAATAATAAAGCACTAAGTGGTGGAATAATACATAATTATTATGGTGGTAATGCAAAAATTATTAATTCACAATTTAACAATAATTATGCACTTACAGCTGATGCAATTTACAACAACGGATTGTTAACAGTTAAGAATTCCACATTTACTGACAATTATGGAGCTAATGCTGGAGGTGCTATTAGAACTTTTAATAGTCTTTTAAATAACATAATTAATTGTACATTCAATAATAACACATCACCATCAGGTGGTGCAATAAGTAGTCTTGAATCTAATTTAAATATAAGTAAATCAGTATTCAACAACAATGTTGCAAATTATGGTGGAGCAATTGAATCCAATGTAACCGACTTTAATATTACCCAAAGTAGTTTAAACAATAACTCAGCCATTAATGGAGGAGCAATTTATCTTTCTAATGATGAGAACTACTACACAGAATATGCAAAAATAAATAACAATAATTTCACGGAAAATAAAGCTAAAAACGGGTCAGTCCTATCTTCATCAATTGAGAATGTTGAATTCTATAATAATACTCTAAAAGGAAATATTGTACTAAACAATTCAGTTGATACAGATACTAAGACATTATGGGTTGGCACTAAAGGAACATTTGAAGTAGACCAAACAATGGAAGGACTTATCCAAGGTTATGAAAGTGGATTTATTACGTTTGGGGATGCAATGATAGCAGATATGGTTAATTCTTATATAAGCAGAAAAAACACATTCTTAAACAATAATCCTACATTTACAATACAAGAAGTTACTACATACACAAGTGAATCTCATCAAATAGAAATTGAAAATGATGAAGGGTTAAAAAGCAAAAATAACATTATATATTACACTAATAATACCTATGACATCATTAGTGAGAACATGAAAACAGATTTTATTAAAAATAATACATTAATTAACAAAACAATAAAAACAAACACGAAAATCACTGTATCCACAGTACATGCCATTATAGGTAACTCAATGACCCTAACAGCTAAAGTAACAGATGCTAATAATAACCCTGTGACCAATGGATATGTAATCTTCAAACTTAATAGCATCACAATTAAAGACAATAAGAAGCTCACAGGCAGTAGTAATGCCTTGAAGGTATACGTTAATAATGGTGTTGCTAGTACTACTGTGACTGCTGACCTTAATATGAGGTATGCTCAGAACTTGACGGCAGTCTATTCTGGCTCATCGACGTATAATGCTTCTCGTAGTAATAATGCTAAGGCACAGATAAGTCAACGAAACGCTAGTATAGTGGTAACGAGTAACGTGAAAACTATCAAGCAAGGACAAACTCTGACAATAACAGCCAGAGTATATGATACTACTGATGGTAAGCGTAGCACTACACTAATACCATACGAAGACGAATTCGTATACTTCAAAGTAAACGGCATAACACTCAAAGACTCTAAGGGTAACATGCAGAAAGTGAAACCAGTAAACGGAACAGCAACCATCAAGTACACAATACCACTAGGACTCTCAGGAGTAACCGATGGTAAAACATTCAACGTTAAAAACCATACCATACTCGCAGGTTACTATAATAAGAACTACCAGGCAGAAGTCAGAAACACAAGCACATTCCAAGTGGAAAGATCAAACATTACAATTACCATAACCAATGCTACAGTAAACAACAAAACACACAAACTGTCACTTACAGCGACAATCAAGGACTACCTAGGAAACAAGGTGTTAGGACCAAATAAGTGTGTGGTTAAAGTAAACGGTGCAACACTCAAGAATGGAACACAACCAATATACTATTTCGCATCCAATGGTGTACTAGAATTAAAAGACATCAGCATACCAGCATACAACAACTACAACTCAATAGAAGTAGTAACACAGGACAGACTATCATATAAAAGTCAACGTAACACTACAAATAACATCAAAGTAGTTGGCAACGTAAAAACTACCTCCAAAACATATGATGTAAGCGACTTCGACACGTTACATTCTGCTCTTACGAGTAGCCAATATAAGGACGTAATCGTTAATCTTAAATCAAATATCAAACTCAAAGGTAATACCGAGTTAAATACTGGAATTAAAACCTTGAATATTAATGGTAATAGAAAAAGCATTGATGGAGATAACAAGTACCAATTCTTAGATATTGAGTCACAAGCTAATGTGACAATTAAAAATATCAAAATAAACAATTGTAATAGTAGTTATGGTGGAGCAATATATAGTGTTGGTAATTTAGCCATAAAAAATACCACACTAAAGAATAACATAGCAAAATATTATGGAGGAGCAATATACAATTTTAAAGGTAATGTAACAATAATTAATTCTACACTAAACAACAACATAGCAAACGAACGTGGAGCAACAATAGAAAACTGGGAAGGAATTATGACAATAAGCAACTCCCAATTCTCAAACAACATCGCAGTAGTTGGAGGAGCAATAGAAAACCGTGGTACATTAACCATGACAAACACTACACTCAACAACAACACAGCAAAAACAGATGGAGGAGCAAATCAAGACGGAGGAGCAATACAAAACTCTGGTACACTAACCATAACTAATTGCTTATTATCAAACAATCATGCATATACATGTGGAGGAGCAATATCCAATCGTTATGGTAATTCAACCATAAACAACTCTACATTAAATAACAACGAAGCAGAGTATGGAGGGGCAATATTTAACTATGAAGGAAATATATCCATCAAAAACAGTACCCTAAACAACAACACAGTATCAGGCGATGAATATGCTCGTGGAGGAGCAATAGCTTCTTCTGGTAAATTAACTATAAACAACAGTACATTAAACAACAACCAAGCATATGATGGTGGAGCAATTTACTACGATTATGCTGATTTATACATAAACACCTGTACATTTAAAAACAACTATGCATTACATACTGGAGGAACAGTATATAATTCTGCTAACAATTCAATATTGAAGAATAATACCTTTATTAACAATAGAGCAGAATTCGGAGGAGCAATATACAATGCAGGAAATAACGTCAATATATCAAACTCATCATTCACCAGTAATATAGCCGATATAAGTGGTGCAATTGATAATGAAGGAAATAACCTAAAAATCATAAAATCAAGATTCACTAACAACCAAGCACAGTATGCTGGTGCAATCAGATCCCTTGAATGTAATAATATAAACATCACAGACAACGTATTCAAATGTAATAAAGCAGATGACCCAGATTCTACTGAAGTGGTAGAGATGGATTCCAGTAATGTAACAATAAAAAACAATACTGGTGATACCACATCAAAATATTATCAAACAATTTATCTTTTAGATATGACTGGAACTGTTGCCAACAACAAATTCATAGATTTAAACTAAAACAACTAGAGTACAACCACATTATGGATAACCACATAACAGTACTAACTAACCCCATAGTACAGTTGGAAGTATTTGTAAAGATTAAATGATAATGTTAAGATTTCTTTTTACGGAAATTCTTAACAACACACTTTTTTTTTAAAAATAATTTTTAAGATGAATACCCCCACCATTTTAAATACCAAATTACACATCCTAAATCAAAATGAAAACTATTTTTAAAAAACATACTTATTTCAATGTCGAAGAATTCATCATATGACTTTAAATACTTAGAAATAGTATGGAGATGATGATTTAAAACAAGATAATATCTGGATTCATAAACTCGAAAATTCCAAATCCACCAAAAAACCGTTCTTTTTAATAAAAAACATTTAACACCCATAAACAATAAGACAAACTAGAAAAAATCTACTTTGATAAACTAAAACATTATATAACTAATCCTCCCCCCACTTACCCATAATCCAAGCAATTATAATGACGCGATAAAAGATTAGAAAAACATACA
>MUZZ01000096.1 GCA_003266075.1 Methanosphaera sp. rholeuAM74 | reverse complement strand
TTATGAATCCATATTTTCCGAAACAAAAAATTTTAAATAACATAAAATTTAAAGTATTATTAAAAATGGGAAACATATTTCCGATATTATGATTTTAGTGGAAACTATTTAATACGATGTAATAATTAAGATTATATACTTTTTCACCATATCTAATACTATAGGAGATAATTTAAATGTCAACACGAGACGAACAAATAAACCAGATTATTAATCAGATAGATGAATATGGCTCTAAATTTCTAAGATTACAGTTCTCAGATATTCATGGAACGCCAAAACACATGGCAGTATCTTTAAAAAGACCTGATGACGCAGAAACAATAATCGAGGATGGATTACTCTTTGATGGTTCATCAGTTGCAGGATTTGTAGATATAAATGACAGTGATTTACTATTAAAACCAGATATAACAACATTATCCACACTACCTTGGAGACCAGAAGAAAAAGGAACATGCAGGTTCATATGCGACGTATTCCACACAGATGGAACACCATTTGATGGAGACCCAAGGGGAGTACTGAAAAAATCCCTAAAAAAGGCTGAAGAAAGAGGATATCAATTTAATATGGGTCCAGAGCCAGAATTCTTCATAGTTGAAGAGGATGAAAAAGGAAGGTTAAGACCAGCAGATTCTGCCGACTACTTTGATGTAGAACCATTAGACAAGGGAACAGATATCAGAAGAGCAATAGTGCTCGGACTAGAAAAACTAGACTTCAACATAGAAGTAAGTCATCACGAAGTAGCACCAGGACAACAGGAAATAGACTTCAGATTTGCAGATGCACTTAGAACAGCTGATGCAGTGGTAACATTCAAACAAGCAATCAAAGCATTGGTAGCCAACATGGGTTACCAAGTAACATTCATGCCAAAACCATTCTTCGGAGTTAATGGTAGTGGAATGCACTGTAACCAGAGCCTATTCAAAAATGGTAAAAACATATTCTACGACCCAGACACGGAAACACAATTATCAAAAGAAGCATTATACTTCATTGGCGGATTACTTGAACATGCAAAAGCATTATCTGCAATATTATCTCCAACAATAAATTCATACAAGAGGTTAGTACCTGGATATGAAGCACCATGCTACATTGCATACGGATTTAGAAACAGGTCAACATTACTGCGTATACCAGCATCAAGAGGTATAGGAACAAGAATAGAATGCAGGTCAGCTGATCCTTCATGTAACCCATACTTAGCATTTGCAGTACTGCTCGAAACTGGATTGTATGGTATGGATAATAAAATTGACCCTGGAGAACCAACAGAATTCAATGCATTCGAGTACACTCCAGAAGAGTTAGCACATCAGGGAATAGAAACATTACCAACGAGTTTATGGGAAGCATATCATGCACTAGAGAAAGATGAAGTGGTTAAAAAGGCTTTAGGTGAACATGTATATCGTCAATTCTATGATATTAAAAGGGCAGAGTGGGATGATTACAGGATTCAAGTCTTCGATTATGAATTAGAGAAATTCATTAACATATAATCTTCTATTTATTATTTTTTTATTCGTTCATTTTTTTAGTGTTACTTGTTCAATAACACATTCTTTTTTAAATATCAAACAAAACTTTTGATGGAGGTTATACAATTACAGTACAAGATGAAACCAATTTGAAAATGATGGAAATTTTAAGAATATTGAACTCTGACGGTGACATATTGGGAGCAAAAAGCATATCAGAACAACTTAATAAACGAGGATATTTTATAGGTGAAAGAGCTGTAAGATACCACATGAGAATGCTGGATGAAAAAGGCTTTACTGAAAAGATTGGTCATAAAGGACGCAGAATCACACAAAAGGGTGTTGACGAATTAAAGGTGGGATTAATCTATGACCAAGTAGATTTCATATATTCAAAGTTTCAGGAAAAAATGTACAACGTTTCATTAGACTTAAACAATGCCAAAGGTACTGTAATAGTTAACATATCTTCCGTAAATGATTCTGAGTCAGAGAATGTGATAAAAACAATTTTTGAAAAAGGTTTAGCTGTAAGTAAAAATGTTTTATGGAAAAAGAAGGATGATACGCATTATATTGAAACAGTATGTGGTACGACGATAGATGCTGTGTTCCAGAAAAACGG
>MUZZ01000099.1 GCA_003266075.1 Methanosphaera sp. rholeuAM74 | reverse complement strand
GCGTCTTCACATGAGAACTCTGCTGTTAGTCCGTGGTCTTTTATGTATTCTACGGAACTTACAGCTTTTTCTAGTATTTGTTCCTTGGTCATTTTTAGTTTATAATCTCTATGGAGTGGGGATGTTCCTATGAATGTGTGTATGTAGTCTGCGTCGGAGTCTATGGCTTTGTCTATGTCTACTGGCAATGCTCTGGCAAGTCCACTTATTTGTGAGTCAAATCCAATTTTTGCTGCTTGTTTGAACGTGTTTTGTTCACCAGGGGATGCTGCTGGGAAGCCCAATTCTATAACATCAACACCGAGTTTATCTAATTTTTCTGCTACGACAATTTTTTCATCAGTTGTTATTGTTACACCAGGTGTTTGTTCTCCATCTCTTAGTGTGGTGTCGTATATCATAACTTCTGATGGTGGGTTGTATGTCATTTTTTTTCACTCCTATTTTATTTTTATATTACTATATTGTCTTTTTTATAATTAATATAATTTATTATTGCTTATCTGCTTTTTTCTCATATCGCCAGTATGAGTGTTGTGAGGTTGCGTATTGCCGGTGCTAGTGCCAGTATGAATATTGCCAGTTTAATTGTGTGGTTATATTTTTCATCAGTTATTTGCTTGTCTATAACGTACAATATTATGGCAATTACACCTATTTTTAATGGATACATCACTAGTGAAGTATGTGTTATATTAATCATAAATGTTGGTATTACGTGTTGCTCACTATAATTGAAAAAATCAATAGCAGTAAATGTAGATGTCGCATCGAAAATATGTGAAGTTAGAACGTTAACGTTCATATCATTAGCGAGAAACTCAATTTTCCTCTTCAACAGACACAACATAAAATAAGATACAACGACAATACTCAATTCAAACAAGCACACAATGATGTTAAACCCATGAATTGCTATCAAACATAGATTAGGAATGGCTAATATACATCCAACCATGAAAATGAATTTATTATACTTGATGGATAAGTACTTCTCCACATACAAACTAGTAATCAAAAGTAGAATGGTAAACAATCCTATTGCTATGTAAATTCCAGGTGTTGCAAGTAAATGTATCCTTGGATAAACATGATGGTCAACCAAGGCACGGCTAGTTGAACCAAAGATGATAATCGGAATTAAACTAATCAATAACTCCTCAGGATCCTTATCAATCCTTTTAAACAGTTCCATAATTCCCAATATGATGACACCTAACACAACACCGAAAACAACAGTATTAAATGTAGTATAGCCAGGATGCAAGTAGAAGAAATTCTCTTCAACAAAAGATCTTATCATAATTAATAATTTATCATAAATCAAATAACTACTTTTTTTCTAAATTTTTGTTGCAACAATTGATGGAGTCACACATCCCGGAAAATTAGCAACATACTTTTTGTCAAATTATCCGTTCTCAAATTCAATAGTTAAAATATAGTAGAAGTTCAAACAAACATATTATCATATAAAAATAGAACGTGATTTTATGGTTGAAACAACATCTATACTGATAAAGGACACGACATTAGTTTCAGATTCAATACAAAAAACTTCAATATTGATTCAAGACAACAAAATCGAAGAAATAAGTAATAAATTAACAGACAATGATGCATCAAAAGTTATAAACGCATCCGATAAATTATGTATGCCAGGTTTAATAAACACACACTCCCACGTAGCAATGACACTACTAAGGGGAGTGGGAGATGATCAAGAATTACAAACATGGCTAAACGAATACATATGGCCGAAAGAAGCAAAACTAAACGATGAACTAGTCTACGCAGGATCTCTGTTAGCCATGGCAGAGATGATAAAGACTGGAACCACAACATTCAACGACATGTACTTCTTCATGGAACAAACAGCCAAAGCAGCAGAAGAATCAGGTATGAGGGCCTTTCTGGGATACGGTATGATAGACCTATTTGATGATGAAAAAAGAAAATCAGAACTAAATGAATGTAAAAAACTCATCAAAAATTGTCATAACACTGCCAACAACAGAATAAAAGTGGCAGTATCACCACACGCACCATACACTTGTTCTGAAGAATTACTAATAGAATCAAAGCAAATGGCAAGAAAAAACGATTTAATTTACCATATCCACGTATCTGAAACAAAAACCGAAGTGGATGACTTAAAAAAACAAAGAAACCAGACACCATTCGAATACCTAAATGATATAGATGTATTGGATGATAAAACCATAGCAGCTCATGGCGTATGGACTACCGATGATGAAATGAAAATACTTAACCAGAAAGGAGTATCAGTATCACACAACCCATCAAGTAACATGAAACTAGCATCAGGAATAGCACCAATAACCAAGTACCTAGAAAACGATATCAACGTCTCACTAGGAACAGATGGAGTATCTTCCAACAACAACCTAGACATGTTTAGTGAAATGAAAACAATGGCACTACTCCAGAAAGTAAATACCTTGAATCCAAAAGTTTTAAAGACAAAAACAACAATAGACATAACAACAAAAAACGGAGCTAAAGCATTAAACATTGACGCTGGTGAAATAAGTGTAGGAAAACTAGCTGATATAATATTAGTAGACACCAAACTTCCACACATGACTCCACTAAGAAGTCCTGAAAGTAACGTAGTCTACTCAGCATTAGGTAGCGACGTCAACACAGTAATCATTGACGGTAAAATAGTAATGGAAGATAGAAAATTAACTAATTTAAATGAAAAAGAAATAATTGAAGATGTCAGTCAACTAGCAAAACAATTATAGTTTGATGGTGATTAATAATGGAAAACAATCAAATGTTGCTTGGAGAAATAGATAACACTATTAACAGTTATATATCAGGATACATAGTTTCAAGTTACTACAAAATCCACTCACTCAAAATAACCATAGATGATGCAGAATTCCTTATAAATACTCGTTTAGACAAACAATCTCATAAAAATAAACAGATATTTAAGTTATACGTACCTAAAATATTTGAAGACGGTGAACTTCACACAGTAAACCTATATGAAGCAACAACAAAACAATTATTAGATTCAAAACAGTTTGTTTTCCATTACCTCGAAATTGACCCTAATGATTATAAATTAATGGAGGAATATGAACAAGATTATAAAAATAATGTTAACAGAACATTAAAACAGAGACTAAGTTCATTATTCTATCCAATATCCTTAATTAGTAACAGACACAAGCTGGGCGGATTCAAAAACACCTTAAGAACAATCAAAGGATATCATGCAATCAAAAAAAATAACTTATTAAACATCGGCTACTACTTATACAACCACCTAGAAATAAGAGAAAATGGGTATGACCCATTATTACACTACCTATACGTAGGAGCAAACAACAACTATAAACCAAACCCAAGTTTTGACGGTAAAAGATACTTATACCTGAATCCTGACGTGGAAGAACTCGCAATTAATCCATTAGTACACTATGCACTTCACGGTAAAACTGAACAACGTAACTTGATGTTCGAAAAAGTTAACCCATTACCTGAGAGCATTGTCAATGATATAGAAACAATCAAAGATTCCAACCTCTTCAACGAAGAATTTTACCTCCAAAAATATGATGATGTTTCAAGTTCTAAGATACATCCAATCGAACACTACGTTTTATATGGATACAAGGAGGGCAGAAACCCTTCAGAATCATTCATCACAGATTACTACGTACATCATAACAAAATCAACCCATCAAAGATAAACCCATTAATACATTACATAAATGAAGGTAAATCCAAAGCACTACCTATCAAGGGAGTTAAAGGATCAATAGAATTAGTACATAGAAGAAAAATAACTGGATGGATATTATCCGATGATATCTCCAATTTAAACGCAAAACTAATAATTAACAGAGTCGAATTCGATTTACCCTCCGATATATTTAACACATCAGAAAATGCTGAAGTAAAGTACCATACTTTCGAATTCATTATCCCTGATGATATGCTAAACGGTTCACACTGCTTTATTAAATTTTTAGACAGCCAGGGAGTTATAATAGATTCAACCGTTAAAAAAGTCTTAAACATCCATGATGTCACTGAAACATTCGAACGAACATTAACCAAAAAACAAATGGAAGACTTGGAAGCAAAAATCAGAGACATTGATAAAGATAGTATTCCTGTTTT
>MUZZ01000266.1 GCA_003266075.1 Methanosphaera sp. rholeuAM74 | reverse complement strand
CTCATCTAATATCAGACTCCTGAAACTCTTTGATAAAATATTACATTATGTATTTATATTTGTATATAGTAAAATATAAATTTTTAGCATGAAAACGTGGACTTTATGATTTTTATTAATTCTAGAAGCTTTTGTTTCTTATGGTTATATTAAGAATTAAACTAAAACTGGTATAGATACATTGAAATGGATGAAAAATTAAATATGATAATATAATATACAGTGTTAGTATAATTATCCGTTTCTGGATATAGATAGAAGAAGTAATCGTAAAAAATATAAAAGTAGAAATAGTATATAATTCGAGTTTTGATTCATTGCTTGGTGTTGTCTTCAATTTGGTCTTGTAGTTGTTTAATTTCCTCTTGGAACTCTTCAAGTGAATCTCTGAGTTCCTGATTTTCTTTTCGCAACTCTTTGACGGTGTCTGGATTAACAGTATCTCTTAAAGCCCTTGGTAATGTGTTGATATAGCCTTCAAATGATCTGTTGAATACTATCTGACTATTTTTACTCTTTTTACTGGCTGTTAATACGTTGTCCATCATGTATTCATAATTGAATAGTTCTACTCTGCTGAACTCTTCGGTCATAACAATTTCTGAGTAGTATCTTTGACCGGCAGCTACGTAGCCATATATTCTTTCGAGTGCATGGTTTATAGTGCCATCATAAGGCATTGGTTCTTCTGGGAAATCCTCATAGTCTAAGTCCATATCAAATAATGGCTTCAAGGCATCATATTTTGCCCAGAAGCAGTTGCCTATAGCTATTGGGGGACGCTCTCTGGTGATTTTTGTGTTGATGTTCATGCGTTCCAATAGTTTTTGAGCTTCATCAAAGCATAATGTCCAATACTTGTTGACATATGTGAAAAAGTAAGTTCCATGATAAATTTTAGGTGGAACTATTAATCCTAAGTTAGGATTTTCATCGAATTCATGGATTATTGACTCTATATAGTTTGGGCTAGCCAACATATTGTTCCATAATACGTCCCTAAATGATGCTCCTACTGTAATATATTCTTTTCCTTCTGATTTCTTATCATGCATGAAACAGAAGTAATCATAGTCTTTAAGAATTTCTTTACATCCTACGAGTAGAGCAGACATATCCCTGCCCCTAGCATTTACAACTATGACCTGAGAATGATTGTTTAACTTTCCCAGTATATTTTCTTCAAAGAATTGTTTCTTTTCTTGTGTATCTGTTGTGATGATAACATCAACGTATTCTGGTATGTTCTTCATGTGTTCATATGCGTATTCCCATAGATCTTCATAGTATAAGTGTGTAACTACAGCTACCTTCTTATTTGATGCTTCTGTTAAGTAGTTTTCGGTTGGGAATATGCGAACCAAATTCAGTATGTTTGCCAAGGTGTCATGGTCAAATACCCTTAAGAAGTATTTGTAAATCAATGAAACATCATAGTCGGTATGTTTATCAATATAGTCAATTGTTGATGAAAGATCTCTTGCTATGTTATAGCGTAAATGCAGTTTACGTGGTAGTTTAAATGCTTTACGCTTTATTACGGGTAACCTTCTGTTAACTACCATATCGTACATGTTATATGTATGAAAACTCATAGCGTTTTCTATTGTTCCTTCAATATCAGCCGTATCTACGTAGGCTGCCCATTTGAAGCCTAGGTCGCTGAAGTATCTTGTAAAGAATCCTTCATGTTTGTATGCTAAATAATTGAATGTTTTGTAATTAGGAAACTCAGACCAGTATTCCTGGAAATGTTTTGATTGGATTATGTTTCGTCTGAAGGCTAGGAAATATGTTTGGAGGTATCTTGGTCTATATCCATATGGACATAAATCTTTTAGGTTGGGTGCATCTCCATGAACTGTTATGCCCCAGAAGTCAATGTCTTTAGCGTCCATAGTGTCGAACATTTCATTGAATGGATATATTGGACCAAAAAATGAATCGTTGAATAGTATTACTTCATCATATTCCTGAAGTTTGTCAAAGCCTATATAATCAACCATTGCATCTCTCCATCCACCAGCATCAAAGCCTATGTTTGGACGGATGAGGATATCGGTAGAATACTCTGCTAGTATTAACTTACTTTCTAGTGATAATTCACCGTTTACAATAATGCATAAATCAGATATATGTTTCATCATCTCATCTATTAGATATGTTACATAATCATCTATTATTCCTTCAGAATCAAAACATAAAAATATTCCTAATCGATTCATCATATAACCCACCATTTATTTGTTTTTCATTATTTGACCTATTTTTCGTAGAGGTTTAGTTATTTTCCATGATGTTGAATACTTATAAGTATTAATCAGTTTTTCCTGTTCTTCTACACGTTTATTTAATATCTCATTTTCTTTTTTAAATGCTTGATATCCCTTGTTTATGGCATCAACGTTATCTAGTTTATTAACTGATTTTTTTGCTGTTATTCTTGTTTTTGGTTTCTTCATATGGGATATTGCATAGTTTAAGAAATGTTTTTCCCATTCTTTGAATAAGTCGAAGTTATCTGTATCCAAGTCAAAATGTTCAAAGATTTCATCCAAAGTAATGAAATCCCTGAATAATGGATTACTTACGTGGTGGTGATGAATAACCCTATAAAATATGTATTCCAATGGAACAGAGAAATCGAACAGCCATTCATAGTCTATAGAAACAAATTCATCGTTTATTATGAACAAGTTACTGAATATGACATCTAAATTGGTAATATCATGGCATCTGAAACACTTATCGGATTTTACTCCGAAGATATCCAGAAACTCTGGAGTACAATAATCATCTTTTTTGAAAGAACCATAAAACAGGACGTCAAAATACTCTTCTAACAGCTCAAAGAATCCGTCTTTATCATGATTAATGATGGTTTTGATTAATGTTTTCTCAAAGGATTCATGTTCAATGTATGGATATGAAAAATAATAATCGTCAAAGGTGTTCTCTAAAAACTTAATCTTACCAAAACTGTTCTTACTGCCCTCATGCATCCTCAACAAATGCTGCTTAGAAAATTCGTTTAAAGGATACTTTACAACCCTAGTATCATTATTATCAGAATATATGTAAGTAATAGTTCTATATCTCTGCTTACGTTCGTTGTTTATCTTCACGTAATCATAATTATCACTTTGTCTGGAACTGGTGTCGTTTCTAATTTCTACTAAGAATGAATTGGCAAAATACTGGGCAATATCCTCACTAGCAAGTGACTGATTAACCTTATTTTCCCTGAAAAAATTAGCCCTTGCCTTGACGATGGTTGGCTTTCTTTCGTAGCTTATTTTGTTGATAAATTTATCTGTGTTTATTACTTCTGGAAAGACGTGGTCCGGGTAGGGGTAGAAGAACTTATAATCAGAAAATTCTGCGCTTTCTATGATGTTTTCAAGTTCACCCTTAGTAAATGTCCTTACAGATTTTTTTGGAAAATCATCTACTCCTGTGAAATACTCGTTGACATGCTCTTCTTTAAAACCAGCAAAATACTTTAATCCGAACCTGTTACTTATTGCCAGCAGTATCACACCATCATCTTTTAAAAATCCCTTCAAATACGTTAAATAATCCTTAAATGGGTTTGATGACTCATAAAATTCTCTTGCATATTCAAACAAATCGCTTACAATGATATAATCAAATTTCTTGGGTGTCTGTTCTATTTCGGAAAAATCGTTGACGACTACTTCTAGGTTGTCTGCGTGGCATCGTTTAGAAATCATGTCGGCTTTTTTGTATGAATCCTCAATGCTGACTACTTCATCTACCTTCCTACAGAATAATCTTGTTAAAGCACCATAACCTCCACCAATCTCCAATAGACTAGCATTATCTTTGAATGGATACCATACAAACAAGTTTTCTCTGAGGTAAGATAAGTAGTAATAATATTCATAGGAAGTATGTAGTTGTGTGATTTCTTCAAAATCATACTTGTTATCTATGATTTCATATATTTCTTCCTCTAATTTCTCGTTTTCATACATTTTCCTCATACTAAAACCCTAACCTATTAGTTGTTGACGTTATAATATAATAATACCCTAAATTTATAAGTTAATTGTTGATTAAGTATAAATACTTTATATTTGTTAATACCCAAGATTTCACTATTGAATATAAGTATATGAACTAACTTCCTATTAGCATTGTATTCATGATATTTATGTAAATGTTAATCACATTACACGTATTAATAATCATATACCATGAAAAATTCCATGGTTTGGCATATCTGGCTTTACCAAAGTAAATATACAATAGATAGTAATTTATGAATGTGTAAAATAATTAAACCCTTTGTAGTCTTTAACCTTAGGTTACTCTATGTTATTGATTTGATATATATTTTATGTTAATG
>MUZZ01000038.1 GCA_003266075.1 Methanosphaera sp. rholeuAM74 | reverse complement strand
CCTGCAAGCATTAAGTCAGGCAAGAAGTATTCACCTTTAGTGTAAAGTGCACTTACACCATCCATACCTTTCATTAAAGCATTGTTAATGAGGTCAATTGGGTCTGCACCATTGTTTAAAGCTGCTTCTACGTCAGAATCAGTTTTATCTTTGTCTCCGTATAATACGTCGAGTGCTACTGTTCTGTAGTCTCCTTCTTCTGCAGGTAGGATTTCGACTACTTCAGGGTCATCTTCAGGTTTAAGAGCAGGACCTTCAATTTTAACATTATATCTGATAGCTATTTTTTCATATGCTTCAATATTTTCAAAATGTTCATAATATTTTTCTAATGGACTAAGTTCTGTCATAATAAAACACTTCCTTTATAATTATTCTCTTTTAGACCTATAAATCATATTGTTTTATGTCGTGGTCTTTAACTTTCCTTCCGTAACGTTTTATGGATGTTTTAAGGAACTTATCTGAATCTTCAGGTAATTGTTCGTATGTTTTCTGTGTAGAATCCATAGAGTCCCTTTCAAACCTGGTTAATAATATTCTTCCTTGATCTACAGCTTCATTTATACATTCAATAGCTTTAAGTGCTGCTGCACGTGCTCTTAGGTAGTTGTCTTCACCGTCTGCTACGATAGCTTGACCAATTCTGTAAGCGTTATCGTATGCTAAGATTACTCCTTGAGGGTCTCGGTATTTATCTGCTAATACGTATGAGTCCCTTAGTGCTTTAGCTGTTCCTATGGTTTTTGCTGTGTTCATTAATGCACATTCGTAACCTAGGGATTGTAGCCATACACCTGGTGTTGGTCCACCCATTTCTTCTCTGTNNCCATTAAGTCTGCGTGAGCACAGGTAGCGTTTTTACCTTCTGCACAGATAGGTACAGATGCAATTGATTTAACAATAGGGTTTTCGTATCCACAGTCTTTTGTAGGACCTGTAGCACCACATTCAATAGCTACTAGACTTCTTGCTCCTGCAATAGATCTAGCTACACATGCAATTGTGTGTGATACGTTTTTACCTAGTAATCCACCAGCTAAGAACATAGCAGTGTTAGCTTGTGCACAGTCTGTGTCTCCACCTGCAACTACGTTGTGCCTTTTTGCACAGTCGACAATTTTTGTCCACATGTATTCCATATCGTTGGAACCAAGTACTCCTATACCGTAGAGTATAGCTCTTGAGTCTCCCCTTGATATACCGTAGTCTGATACTACTTTACCACCAACGGTTTCGATACATAACATTGAAGCTCCACTTGATGCACATGCTTCAAATGATTCATCCATAGCTATGTCGTATTCGGATCCTCTTAATCCGTTTTCTTCTTCCCTCATGTCTGCTACAGTACTCATTAAGGATACTCTTGTAC
>MUZZ01000242.1 GCA_003266075.1 Methanosphaera sp. rholeuAM74 | reverse complement strand
CGCGATCTGATGATAGTAAAATACGTCAGCAGACCGGGCAGAATGCTGGGCTACTCCGAAGAAAACATGAGCAGACTCAAATCCCAGGCAGATGCTATAGATATCGGGACGATAGAGAGGGCGATAAGGCTTATTTCCGAATATATCAATATAGGGAGATATTCGGAGAGACCGAGGATATTGCTGGAAACAGCTGCAGTGAGGCTGTCAGACGGCGGCACATACGAAAGCAGTAATCTGAGCGGGACTGTCCGTACAACGGCCGCGGCAAGGCCTGTCAGACAGGCAGCAGGCAGATCATCGGCCTCGGCAGGTCTGTCGGGCGGAAGTCCGGGAAATGCCATATCGCATAATACAGACGCAAAAAAAACAGTTTCTGCTGCGGCAAATGCCGGAAAAGCAGAGGATGAGCCTATAGAATCGATAGCCTCAGCTCCCCGTGAGGTGCCGGGGGATGCAGCGGACATGTGGTATAAGATAGTCGATACCATAGCTGCGTCAGACCGGAGCTTCGTCAGCCAGCTCGGCAGACATGCCTCGGGTTCGGAATACGAATCAGAATCCGGTGAGCTGATCATAACGGTCAAGCCGCAAAAGATGAGAACTGCCAATGACAGGCTCGGGGATATTTCAAGGGCTGCAAAGGCTATTTACGGATCTGAAGTGTTCGTAACACTGAGAGAAGGTGAGCCGGAGCAGGCAAGGCGCGCGGCAGCTGTAACGGAAGCGCAGCAGGAGGAAACTTCACGCATCATAGATGAAGACATCAGTGTAAATGATGTTGTATCCGACATACAGAGCCTGTTCGGTATCAAACCGGAAGTAACAGGATAGCTAATTGATCGAAAGAAAATTGCAGAATTATAATTATATAAAAAAGGAGAATCAAAATGGGCAAAGGTATGAGAGCCGGCAAAAAGCCTAAGACAAGACAGAGCGGAAAAGACATGCAGAGCCAGCTGAAGCAGCTGCAGAAGATGCAGGCTGAGATGGAAGCTACTCAGGCTGAGCT
>MUZZ01000263.1 GCA_003266075.1 Methanosphaera sp. rholeuAM74 | reverse complement strand
GGGACTTGGTCAAAATTATTTTTAGAAAGAATAATAGTATTACCCATATTTTACGGAAAAATAATCCCATAAATTTATATCATGAGTAAATGTTCTACTTATCCTTTTAGTAAAATAATATCTGAAGCACCAGTCATTTTAGTAGTTTATACAAGTACACTCTCCCCTTTTTTCTTTTGAATAAGAATTATAAAACAGGAGTATAATAATGTATAATTCTCGTATTTTTTTACTATTAGAATACTGTTCTTCGTCTTTTTTTTTCTGACCTTTGTTCAAATCAAAAAAAATAAAAATAATAATTATTCTCTCAAACTAAGTTATACCTTAGTCATCCAAGTATAATTATACCATTTTATTTATCATAACGAACTGTATAATACTAATTGTTTTTATACTTGTGTTATGTTTTTGATTTTGATTGGGGTAGTCTGAACCCTCTTACTCAGTTCTTCGTAGTCGAAGTTCTGATTACTTTTTTTAATGATGTTGGCTGCTGCGTTTACGTCTGCATTGATGAGTATACCGTCTTGTGTTTGGTATAGTCCTCTTTTTGCTCGTCTGCCTTTAAAGTTGTATTTGTGGTTTTTTTTCTGTTCTGGCTGGTATGTTGGTAGTATGTCGTCGTCTAGGAAGCTACTTTTACTTGTATATGATTCTTCTTGGATTATTAAGTCAAGCTCATGTATTCTGCATTTGTTTTCTAGTTTGGTTTTGAATTGTTTGAATGCGATGTGTGAGAATATCTGATTTTGTTTGACTCCCATGTTAGTCTTGTTTTGGAAGTCTTTGTTGTATCCAAGNNCAGACCGTCCATAATATCCATCATTTAACTTTATTAATCGTTTTGAACTTGTCAGACCTTGTTTATTGAGCAATGACTGGTAGTGTGCTACTTTTTTACACCTGAAGTATATCAGATTTTTAAGGTATCCACCTGCCACGATTCGTGGAGTCCCTTCAGTTGTAACTATGGTAGCAAAATTATTAACACCAAGATCAATACCCATAACCTTGTCCTTATCCAAATTTAAAGGCTTTTTACGTTCCCTATAAGTGAAATGAGCCTTAAAATACTCACCATTATTAACAGGGATAATTTCAACTTGAACAAGATCTTTATCCCTAATATTTTGGGGAATTTTAATCCTAGGCCTACAATCAAGTGAGTCCAACTCTTTCTTATAATTCCTACTCAACGGTAAATCAATATAACCCATAGCAAGTTTCTTCTTAGATGAAGTTATAGACTGACGAGGAATTATAAGATTCTGTAAACGATTATCATGCTTTTTAGGACGATGCACAGGCTTATCATACTTTCCATCAATCTTCTTATTAGACAACGCAACATAACTATTTAACGAATCCACATGTTTTCTGATTACATTATTTGCAATATGTGCTTGAAGACCTGAATATACATCATAATACTCCTCCTTAACATCACCTAATACTGTGAAATAATTAACTTCACGGTAATGTATACCATCAGAAGCTTTACTCAAACAAGCAACATCAACAGCACAATTACGCAAACCATTAGCCCTCAAACAAAGATCCAACAAAACCATATACTGCTTCTTAGTAAAATCACGAACACGACAACACTGAGTCAAAAGCACGTAATCTTCATCCACTATATCCATAATCAATTCACCCCCCTAACATGAAATTATATAAAGTCATATGAAAATAACAGAAAAACACCATATAACATCAGAATAAACAATCACCTAAGCATACCACTGAATTCTTCCATAAAAATCATATGACTATAAATATACTATAATATATTATCATATATATACTTTATCCAAGCATGATAACAACTAAGGGGGGTCATGATAACTAATAAAACCACACCACACAAAACATAACCAAAACATCAAAAACAAAAAACAAACCCAAAAAAGTATTACCAAAAAAGACAAAAAAATAATTTTGACCAACACTC
>MUZZ01000055.1 GCA_003266075.1 Methanosphaera sp. rholeuAM74 | reverse complement strand
AAACATCACCCTCAACTTCTTCAACATCAGGCAAAAGCTTCACATCATCAATCAAAGAAGCAGAACCCACCTGCCTGTACAACTTATCCAATTTCAAATCAATACCCGAAGCCTGAATACAGCCCTCAACATCACCAAAAAGTCCAATCAACTCATCTTCACCTAACATGAAAAGACACCTCCTTATTACTATAGATACTATATCAAGTTAATACTACTTAAATATTAAAGTCAACAATAACAAAATAGCCATCACTTACATGATTTTAAAAAACAGAACATAAGTACAGTACATACACCATATAGACACCTAAATTATCCTAAAAAACGAAATTCATGGACAAAACACATGGAAAATAAAAGACCCAAAAATAATGCTAACTTGTTAATAAGATTAAAAATAAAGATAATGAGTATAACAGACTTAAATAAAATTAATTAAAATGGGAAACTAGAAAATGACAGACTACACACAAATGCTGAAAATATTCCTAAGAGGACTACTAATGGGAGCATCCGACATAATGCCTGGAATATCGGGTGGAACAATAGCACTCATAACAGGGATATACGATAAGCTGATTACATCAATAAGTAACATAAAATTCTACTTCATAAAGCCACTACTCAAGGCAGACATTAAAAGCTTCAAGAAGCAATTACTAGAAGAAGTAGACTTCGAGTTCTTCATACCACTAGGACTTGGAATAGCAATAGCCATGCTACTCATGGCAGGAGTAATAAACTACCTACTAAACAACTATGCAGGATTCACTTACTCCTTCTTTGCAGGACTGATACTGGCATCAATAGTGATACTATACAAGCAACTAGACGCAGTAAACATAAAAGCCCTGATAACGACGATAATATTCACAATACTGGGAGTGATAATAGCATCAACAGCCATGCAAGCATCACACAGTCTACCAATACTATTTATATCAGGATTCTTTGCGATATGTGCAATGCTACTGCCGGGAATATCAGGTTCATCAATACTGATACTGCTAGGACAATACGATTACATGATAGGCGTACTGCACAAAATAGCCTTAGTAGAGATAATAGTCTTCGTAGTAGGAGCATT
>MUZZ01000018.1:1340-2378 GCA_003266075.1 Methanosphaera sp. rholeuAM74 | reverse complement strand
ATACCCACTGGTATAATAGAATTAGCTCGTATTGAAGGTGATAATCTAGATGTGTTTAAGGATATTTCATCAGGTAATGTTACATTTGAAGTTTTGGAAAATAAGTAATTATATGCCAGATTATTATTCACAAGTTGATATAAATGTTTATCCTTTAAATGATGCTTGATGGAAAACATTAAATAGTATCCTGCCATTAACTATTAACGTAAATAATAGGAGGACGAACGTGGAATATAAAAGGTTATTCTGGAATCCGATAGCATTTTTTATTAGCTTGATTATGAGCTTAATTATGCCTTTGATATTTGCCATTCCCAATGGAATGCCTCTTGAGGTATGTCTGTTATGGTGGCCTGTCAGATGGGTAGTTGCATACTTTATCGTAACATTATTTGTAAATAAAATTTCATTTAAGCTTGCTCAAAAGGTTTTCGGATTCAATGTGGGATTTTAATACAAAAATTTAATTTTTTTTTTTAAACCTGATTTTGAAGTCGTATTATGTAAATATGAAGATAAGGAAATAGCTACGATTTAATATGTTGAATGAAAATGGTGTAACTAGTCTTAGGAGAAATATTATGGACTAATCGGATATATTATTTTACTATTGAGAAAAGATTTTAATAATAAAAGATTGGGCTATCCAACAAAAAAGATCTGATTCTGAAGCCATGATATTATATTAAATAATTATTAATATCGTGAAGTTACTTAGAGATTATGTAATGGTAAGAGTGGATGGAAAACTGGAGTTGTCCCATAGAATTGTGGATTTATGGAGAAATACATACCAATAGAATCTAATAGATTAACTATGAGAGGTAATAAAATATTAGGAATGGAAGCAAGAAATTATAATGATTTTTATTTAAAAAAAATTACTTAATTGTTTTGGGGTGTTGTAGAAAATGAATTTGGAAGTTTTTCAGTATGTGACAAACGATGATAATATGATTAATTATTATGAGGTTGATAATGATAATCCTGTTTTACTGATTATTCATGCTCAGGGTACAAGTTCGATTAGTTATT
>MUZZ01000018.1:971-1275 GCA_003266075.1 Methanosphaera sp. rholeuAM74 | reverse complement strand
TTTTGGGTCATTCTTCTGGAGGTCTTATTGCTTGCTATATTGCCTCAAATTCTGATGTCTGTAATAATCTAATATTGGAGGATCCTCCATTGTTTTCGAGTAATGGTGATAAGAGATTTGATTATTATAATTATAATGATCTTTCAACGGTTTGTCATGAATTCATTAATCAGGATGAAGAAAGTGATTTTGTGTATTATTACTTTATGAACCAATATGCGTGGAATTTTTTCCCTGATAATATAAGAGAGAAAATTAGGAGAAAATCTGGTGAATCAGCATTAAAATATAGGAGAAAACATCC
>MUZZ01000018.1:0-907 GCA_003266075.1 Methanosphaera sp. rholeuAM74 | reverse complement strand
CAGATGATGATTTGGAATTAGTGGTAAGTTTGATTAAAAATATTAAAGTCGAATATTTTGATTGTGGTCATGGTATTCATACTGAAAAGAAAAAAGACTTTGTAAAGTGTGTGGTTAAAACGTTGAATGAATATTAACTTCTTTATTATTTTATTATAATTCTCTTTTTATTAGTTATTATACTTGGATATGGGGTATGTATATAATTATTTTCTATAGTATAATATTAGTAACTGGAAAAATGGGTGTATGGGTGATGATAACTTATCACTAATTAATGTTAGTAGTTTATAATTATTATCATAATTTTTTTGGGATTAAAGATTGTATTGAAGTAGTGGTTAGTCTAGTTTTTTAAATTTTAACATGTTATTGTAGTCTGCTGCCCTTTCAAAGANNTAGTGTTACTATGGTTTTTGTGTAGTATCCTATTAAGTATTGGTAGATGTCTTCATAATCTCCGTTAAAAACTGGTAAGTCAAAGCTTTCTTTTAGGTATTCAACTTCATTTTCTGCTATTTTGTTTCCGTCTAATTCTATTTTTGTCATAAAATCACATCCTTATAACACTGTTATATACTTGATTATATATAAAACTATACTATAAAGTAGATGATGAATAATAATATCCTCAAAAAATAAATAATATATAAACTCAAAAACCATCATCAATCATAAAAATAACATCCCTTATCAAATAATCCCATTGATAACCAGTAAAATTCTGAAATATCTTATCATACAAATTTTAAATCACTCTAACGCATTTGCTATATAATATTATAATCAAATAACCAAAAATGGTTACATGGAATCATATTATTTCATATTTAAATAATAGAATGTACATATAATTAATTAGCTCACGTGCTATGATATTTACTAATTATTCATCTCTATTCCTATA
>MUZZ01000011.1 GCA_003266075.1 Methanosphaera sp. rholeuAM74 | reverse complement strand
AATAAAAACTTTTGTCATATACTCATACTGTTTTTCCATCCATGTTTTTCGTTGAAATATTTTGGTATTGAATACCCTTTTATTGTGTCTAATTGTTTTCCTAATTGTTTCTTTTGTCTTATATGTCCTCGTCTTTTAGGAAGTCTATTATTCTCATGTGGATGATTCCGTTTCTTGAGAAGTTAAATTCGTCTTGGGATAACACGTACTTTGGGTAGTTGTCTCGTATTCTTTCTAGTACCCCAAATTCTCGTTCTATTGTTTGTTCTGATGCTAGTAGGTATGTTACTTGTATGTATATCTTTTTGTCTTCTTTTCGGCATTCGAAGTCTACTTCCTTGTCGTATACTTTACCTACGTGGACATCGTAGCCTCTTCGGAGTAATTCTATGTATACGATGTTTTCTAGTATTCTTGGTATCCAGTTGGTGTTGTCATCTATTAGTGCATGATGAAATCCTTGGTCGGTTAGGTAGTATTTCTCCTTTGTGGACATCTCCTTTTTTCCTATTAGATCCTTGCGTCTGAGTCTCATTATGAATAATGCTTCCTGAAGGTACTCAGTATAATTGTTTATTGTTTCTGGATTCATGGTGATGTTTTCATTTTTTAAGTAGTTTTTTATGCTTTTTTTGGAGAATGTTTGTGCTGTTGAATTTATTAGATATCTTACGAATCGCTTGAACAAGTCAACCCGTTCTATTGAGTGTCTTGTAAGGATGTCATCGACAATTATGGAGTTGTATATGTCTCGTAATGCGTTGTTTTTCATATTTTTTTTCACTGTTAATAACCCTGGCATCCCACCATATGTTAGGTACTCGTTGAATGTTTCTTTTTCATCTACTTCCATTCCTTCTTCTTTTTTGAATTGGATGACTTCATTAAATGAGAATGGATATACATTTATCTGAGTGTATCGTCCTGCAAGAAGTGTTGATAGCTCCGTGGATAATAGTTTAGAATTTGAACCTGTTATGTAAATATCACAGTCTAAAGCTTTCTTGTAGCCAATAATACTTTTTTCCCATTTGTTTACTTGTTGTATTTCATCGATGAATATGTATATTCTTCCAGTTGCATTTTCTGCCATTGAATAAACAGTTTCATCTAGCACATGGTAATCTGTTATATCGTAGTATTTTTTATCTTCTAAAGAGATGTATATTATGTTTTCTTCTTTAACTCCATTCTCTTTGAGCATGTTAATGGTACTGAGCATTAACTCGGTTTTGCCACTTCGTCTAATACCGATAAAGACTTTTATGAAATCACTTTCCATTACATCTGTTACCTGCTTAAGATATTCTTCACGTCTAATCATATATAAAACACCATCATTATTTTAGTTATAGTATGTCTTGTTCTAATTTATAATACATGGTATAGTATATGTTTTTATTAGAATATAAATATTTTTACTAGTGTAACCTTTTTCAAAAAAGAAAATTATGAAAAAAACTGGTATAGCAGTATTTTTAAGAAATAATATTTTAAAAACATATTGTACTAAGAATTTTATAAAAAAGATACTATATTGGGGGGTCTGTCCAGAAACACGCTTTTTCATGTAATGGGCCAACGTATTACTTTTTACACCCTAAATATTCTGAAAAATAGTGTCNNCAACTCTAAAAATTAAAATATTTTCATATAAATAGTATGGGATACAAAGAATTAGGTATGTGTATCGGTGGTGATTTAAATTAGCTTACATGAATCCTTACATGAAGCGATTTAAATATGGAGAGTAATGTGTTCAATATATAATTATATATTCCACAATCTCATAATAAAACCTCCTATATCATTTCGCTTTTATAGGATATAATTTCCATTTTAATAGCAAAACTCTGAAAGTTTTCCCCTATGCAGCATGGGTAGTCTTATTTTATTTTGTAATATTAGTTTTATTCTTATATTATTTAAATATTTCCATTATATATTTTAGAATTGGTAACTGAGATTCAACAGCTTATCACTGGGAGATACACTATGAATGTAACAAGTTATGACTCAGGATGGGTAGTATCCACACTAAATTAAGGATTAATGTGCATTGCTGGAAATTTAAGATTTTTGGTCTAGTTTTTGTGGTTGGGTTGTTGTAGAAGATAACTATTGTTGTACTACAAAGTATTTAATAAGTACTTAACAATAATATTAATTTAAGTAGAGACGGTTCGGATTTAATTAATTGAAACAGATACCAGTCAACTTCCAATAGAGTGAATGATTAACTCGACACACAACAAATAGTAATCCTACCATTTAGTTACCCCAACTTGAAATTATTGTCTGGAAAGTGGGCTGTTGACACAGATTACCATTATAAACTATTTTTTTAAATACTCTTCGTTATATCACTAGATAGGGGAGCATTATTTGACACATTTCTCGCTAATAATTGTAATAGCAATACTTATATTGAAAGTATAAAATCCTTAACATAAAACCACAACAAAAACAAGTAAAAATATAAAAAGCAACGAAGATTCAAGAAAAAGTAAAACGGCAAAAGTGATGGGAACAATAATAGGATACATGGGAGGAGAACTAAGACCCACCAGATACGATAAACTGCTAACATCCAAAAAAAAATGGTGGGCATCTTAACTAGAACAATATGACTAGCCAAGTACACTACACACTATGAGGTAAGTGTGAAATGCATAATAGTTATGGGATATTGGGGGGCTATAGCCCCCCCCCATTGGTGAGGCTCTCTGTTACTATTTGTATGTGGTAAGGTATATTACTGAAGTTCATCTCCATAATAGGTATCATCAGGGGTATTGGAATATATGTTACACATGTTTTCTTCAACATCACGCTTCTCGAATGACCAGATTCCTCCCCCCAAATTCCATGCAGTATTATTTTCTATATAGCCACCATGTATCATAGTTTTTCCATCAAAATTGATGTATATCGCTCCTCCATCTTCAAACGCTGTATTATTTTCCATAAATGTGCCTGTTATTTCAGCAAATCCGAAGTTGGCTACTCCCCCACCATTGGAACTAGCTTCATTATAGTTTATTGTGCTGTCTTCTATCCATATTTTTCCATCAGTATTGTATACTCCACCCCCACAGCCTCTTGCGATGTTTCTTTTTATTGTCGTGAACTGTAATTTCATTTTACCATTCTTATTAAATACTGCTCCTCCACGTGCAGCGTCATTTTCTTCCATTGTCGTGTCTCGTATGAGTACTTTCCCACCAATATTATGGATTGCTCCTCCACGTACCCCTGTATTGTTTTTGAGTATGTTATTCATCAGTATCGTCGATGAATCTGGTAAGTTATCCACAGCCCCTCCAAAGTATGCTTGGTTGTTTTGCAGTAAGCTGTGTCGTATCAAAAATGTTCCATCTTTATTGGATATAGCTGCTCCATCTTCTGCATATCCATTCTGAAGTAATAGTTTTTCGAGTATCACGTTTTTTCCAGAGTTGTTGAATATTCTTGTACGATTACACGCATCTATAGTGTGTCCGTTACCCTTTATAACTATATTATCCACATCAATCTTTATACCATATATGTATTCATCTATTTCATCATCTGATGATGTGTCCAGTATGATATCATGGTCTAATTGTATCTCTTTTTGTCCACTATGGATTAGCTCGTCTAAGTATTTGAAGCTCTCAGGATTATTATCCTTAGAGGTATTCTTATAGAATTTGTAAAGATCATCTGTTCTAATGTACTTATTCATTTCACTCACAACCTCCATTGTTTTGAGATGTAATTATTTAATAGATTCCTCTGTGTAAATATAATATCCCTTCTAATATTTAACCATATGCTAGAGATTTCTACTAATAATGTTATATCACGGCTTTCCCATTACTTTATCTAAAATCTAAGAACGTGTGGGGGGGAACCGATTTTAAGCATGAAATATTACTCCTTGATAAGCATAGTCAGTAGATGCAAGTACCATGATACGTTTAATCATGTAAAATATGGGATAGATTAATAAATAGAGGTAATTAAATTATTAGTAGTTGGAATAAGCTAAGTATCATCATATCAGTTAAAACAATAGATATACGACAAGATATATGTGATATGATATGAGTGTAATTCGATGAAAAATGAAAGAGAACTCTGATACAAAACAACCAGCCATCAATAAAAAATAATCAGTTTTAAATAGATTAACGGGAATTTTATGTAGTGTACATATCTTAATGGGTTCATGACTTTTCATATGAATACGTAATATTATTTTCTTGTTTTAAATAACTTTAATTTCAATATAAA
>MUZZ01000207.1 GCA_003266075.1 Methanosphaera sp. rholeuAM74 | reverse complement strand
ATATTAAAGATGGAATTACATTAATCTCTAATAAGAATACCAAGCTATTCGTTCAAGAAGTCAAAAATCCACAGCCTATGGATTTGATAATCCAGAATTTCACAGAAACAAACAAGGACAAATATAAGTTAGAACAATCATCTAAAGACTTCGCTGATGGAGTACACATGGAATCAGTTATTGCCAAAAACAATGAAAGTAAACTTGTTTCAGCCAACTATTGGTATACCAAGAATGGTAAAACATATCGTATTGACCTTCGTGGAAAGGGAAACGGTAAGGCAGTTGAAACATTAGTCAATACGACAACCCTAAATCCACTACCATTCATTTAAAACCACTCTTTTTTCATATTTTTTTTCACTGTCACACACTAGTTTTTGAAGGATATAAAATATATTTAAATAGAAGTTGAAAGAATAATTCTAAATCCTACCCTGAAAATAGTAACAATAGATTTACTATATAAATACCCCAGGATTCTAGTAATTCCCTGATTGTGCTATGATTTGGACATATATAATCCAATAATAGTATTGACGTGGCTCTACTACTATTTTTTACAAAATTATTATCCAGCAACGAGTTGAAAGAATAATCCATTCGATTATTTTAACTATCCTTACTCTAACATAAAATATATATCAAATCAAAAACATAGAGTAACGTAAGGTTAAATACTACAAATAATTTAATTATATTACACATATTACAAGTTGCATTTTATCGTATATTCATTTCCCTAAAACCAGATACGGCAAATCATGGAATGTTACACGGTATATTAAGTCTAATATGTGTTAATGTGATTATAATATAATATAATATCATGAATTCAATGCTAATAATAGTAAGTAGCATATATACTATACATTCAATACTGAAGTCTTGGGTATTCACAAATAATTAGCATTGTACTTAATCAACATATTAACTGACAAATTGATGGTAAGTATTACATCAACAACTAATGGGTTAGGGTTTTAGAATGAGGAAAATGTATGAAAACGAGGAATTAGAGGAAGAAATATATGAAATCATAGATAACAAGTATGATTTTGAAGAAATCACACAACTACATACTTCCTATGAATATTATTACTACCTATCCTACCTGAGAGAAAACTTGTTCGAATGGTATCCATTTAAAGACGATGCCAGCCTATTAGAGATTGGTGGAGGTTATGGAGCTTTAACAAGACTATTCTGTAGGAAGGTAGATGAAGTAGTCAGCGTAGAGGATTCCTACAAAAAAGCGTACATGATTTCTAAACGATGCCACGCAGACAACCTAGAAGTAGTAGTCAACGATTTTTCCGAAATAGAACAGACACCCAAGAAATTTGATTACATCATAGTAAGCGATTTATTCGAATATGCAAGAGAATTTTATGACTCTTCAAATCCCTTCAAGGATTACTTAACCTATTTGAAGGGATTCTTAAAAGAAGATGGAGTGATACTACTTGCAATAAGTAACAGGTTCGGCTTAAAGTATTTTGCTGGTTTTAAAGAAGAGCATGTCAACGAGTACTTCACTGGGGTGGATGATTTTCCAAGAAAATCCGTGAGAACATTTACCAAGGGTGAACTAGAAAATATAATAGAAAGTGCCGAATTTTCTGATTACAAGTTCTTCTACCCATACCCTGACCACGTCTTTCCAGAAGTAATAAACACAGATAAATTCATCAACAAAATTAGCTATGAAAGACAGCCAACCATCGTCAAGGCAAGAGCTAACTTTTTCAGAGAAAACAAGGTAAACCAGTCTCTAGCTAGTGAGGATATTGCACAGTATTTTGCGAACTCATTCCTAGTAGAGATTAGAAACGACGCCAGCTCCAGACAAAGCGATAATTATGATTATGTGAAGATAAACAACGAACGTAAGCAGAGGTATAGGACTATTACTTACATCTACTCTGATAACAATGATACTATGGTTGTAAAGTATCCTTTAAACGAGTTTTCTAAGAATCATCTATTAAGGATGCATGAGGGCAGTAAGAACAGTTTTGGTAAAATCAGGTTTTTAGAGAACACCTTTGACGATTATCATTTTTCATATCCCTACATTGAACAGGAGTCCTTTGAGAAGACACTAATCAAAACCATCATTAATCATGATAAGGACGGATTCTTTGAGCTGTTAGAGGAGTATTTTGACGTACTCTTCTATGGCTCATTCAAAAAAGATGATTATTGTACTCCAGAGTTTCTAGACATCTTTGGCGTAAAATCTGATAAGTGCTTCAGATGCCATGATATTACCAACTTGGATGTCATATTCAGTAACTTGTTCATTATAAACGATGAATTTGTTTCTATAGACTATGAATGGCTCTTCGATTTTTCTGTTCCATTAGAATACATATTTTATAGGGTGATTCATCACCACCACGTAAGTAATCCATTGTTTAGGGATTTCATTACATTGGATGAGATATTTGAACATTTTGACTTGGACACAGATAACTTCGACTTATTCAAAGAATGGGAAAAACACTTCTTAAACTACGCAATATCCCATATGAAGAAACCAAAAACAAGAATAACAGCAAAAAAATCAGTCAATAAACTCGATAACGTTGATGCCATAAACAAGGGATATCAAGCATTCAAAAAAGAAAATGAAGTATTAAACAAACGTGTTGAAGAACAGGAAAAACTTATTGATACTTATAAGTATTCAACATCATGGAAGATAACTAAACCTCTGCGGAAAATTGGTCAAATAATGAGAAACAAATAAATGGTGGGTTATACGATGAATCGATTAGGATTATTTTTATGCTTTGATTCTGAAGGAATAATAGATGATTATGTAACATATCTATTAGATGAGATGATGGAACATATATCTGATTTATGTATTATTGTAAACGGTGAATTATCACTAGAAAGTAAGTTAATACTAGCAGAGTACTCCACCGATATACTCATCCGTCCAAACATAGGCTTTGACGCTGGGGGATGGAGAGATGCAATGGTTGACCATATAGGCTTTGACAAACTTCAGGAATATGATGAAGTAATACTATTCAACGATTCATTTTTTGGTCCAATATACCCATTCAAGGAAATGTTCGACACGATGGACTCTAAAGACATTGACTTCTGGGGTATAACAGTTCATGGTGATGCACCTAACCTAAATGATTTATGTCCATATGGCTATAGACCAAGATACCTCCAAACATATTTCTTAGCATTCAGACGAAACATAATACAGTCAAAGCAATTCCAGGAGTACTGGTCTGAGTTTCCTAATTACAAAACATTCAATTATTTAGCATACAAGCATGAGGGATTCTTTACAAGATACTTCAGTGACCTAGGCTTCAAATGGGCAGCCTACGTTGATACTGCTGATATTGAGGGAACAATAGAAAACGCTATGAGTTTCCATACATATAATATGTATGATATGGTAGTCAACAGAAGATTACCAGTAATTAAGCGTAAAGCATTTAAACTACCACGTAAACTACATTTACGCTACAATATAGCAAGAGATCTTTCATCAACAATCGAATATATAGATAAACATACAGACTATGATGTTTCACTGATTTACAGGTACTTCTTAAGGGTGTTTGACCATGACACATTGGCAAACATACTGAATTTGGTTCGCATATTCCCAACCGAAAACTACCTAACACAACCATCCAATAAAAAGGTAGCAGTAGTCACACACTTATACTATGAAGATTTATGGGAATACGCATATGAACACATCAAGAACATACCAGAATACGTTGATATTATCATCACAACAGATACCAGAGAAAAGAAGCAATTCTTTGAAGAAAATATTCTGGCAAAGTTAAACAATCACTCCCAAGTCATAGTGGTGAATGCTAGGGGAAGGGATATGTCTGCTCTACTCGTAGGCTGTAAGGAAGTTCTCAAGGAGTATGATTACTTCTGTTTCATGCATGATAAGAAATCAGAAGGAAAAGAATATATTACAGTGGGAGCATCATTTAGGGATGTCTTATGGAACAATATGTTGGCTAGCCCAAACTATATAGAGTCAATAATCCAAGAGTTTGATGAAAACCCTAACTTGGGCTTAATAGTTCCACCTAAAATTTATCATGGCACTTACTTCTTCACATATGTCAACAAGTATTGGACATTATGCTTTGATGAAGCTCAAAAGTTATTAGAACGCATGAATATCAACACAAAAATTAGCAGAGAACGTCCTCCAATAGCTATAGGCAACTGCTTCTGGGCAAAATATGATGCCTTGAAGCCACTATTTGATTTGAATTTAGACTATGAGGATTTCCCAGAAGAACCAATGCCATATGATGGCACTATAAACCATGCACTTGAAAGAATCTATGGATATGTAGCTGCTGGTCAAAGATACTATTCAGAAATTGTGATGACTGAAGAATTTAGTAGGGTAGAACTCTTCAATTATGAATACATGATGGACAACGTATTAACAGCCAGTAAAAAGAGTAGAAACAGTCAGTTAGTATTCAACAGGTCATTTGAAGGCTATATCAACACATTACCTAGGGCTTTAAGAAATACTGTTAATCCAGATACAGTAAAACAGTTGCGACAAGAAAACGAAAAACTCAGGGATTCACTCGAAGAGTGTCAAGAGGAGATTAAACAACTACAAGACCAAATCGAAGACAACAATAAATTATAAATCAAAGCTTGAAGTATAGCTTCCTACTTCTTATATTTTTACACTTATTATTTTTTACCTTATCCAGAAATGGATAATTAAACTAACTGTGCATAACATTACCTATTAAACTTTCCTTCCTTTTCAATGCATCTATATATGTTTTAGTGTATTTCCTAATATAAGCATGAAAAACAAAAGCTATTAAAATTAATAAAAATCTTAAAGTCCACGTTTTCATGCTAAAATTTATATTATTTTATTTACAAATATAACTACATAATGTAATATTTTATCAAAGAGTTTTCAGGAGTCTGATATTAGATGAGTAGCAATGAGATACCTAAGGATTATAATCATGCTAGTGAAGTAGATTTGCAGGATTTATGGCAGAGGGAGGATACGTATAAGTTTATTGGTGATGGAACTAAGCCGACTTATATTATTGACACACCCCCTCCATATCCTACAGGTAAGCTTCATATGGGACACGTCCTGAATTGGGTCTACATGGATATCATAGCACGTTTCAAACGTATGAATGGCTTTGACGTACTATTCCCACAGGGCTGGGATTGTCATGGTCTACCTACCGAGGTGAAAGTCGAAGAAATTCATAACATTAAAAAGAATGATGTTGACCGTGAAACCTTCCGTGAATATTGTATTGATCTGACCCATGATAACATTGAAAAGATGAGAATCCAGATGCGTAGCATGGGTTATTCTCAGGATTGGAATCATGAATACATCACAATGCTTGACGAGAACAAATTCCGTACACAACTATCCTTCTTGAAAATGTATGATGATGACTTAATTTACCGTGATATTCATCCTATAA
>MUZZ01000151.1:10593-12744 GCA_003266075.1 Methanosphaera sp. rholeuAM74 | reverse complement strand
TAAATGAGAGTTGTCGCACACTCTCAATAAAAATAAAAAAAGAGTTAACGATAAAGTTTAACGACTTTATCAACTATATTCTGAGCAATAACCCGTTTAGAATTCAATGGAACCTTAACAACATCATCACAATCAATAAGATAAACCTCATTATTATCAGAACCAGGACCACCATTTTCAACTAAGAGGTCATTAGCCACCATCAAATCAACATCATAACTTAACATCCTATCCTTAGCCCTGCTAATCAAATCATCCACACCAACACCTGCTTCTGCCTTAAAACCGACAACAAATGTTGAAGGATTCAACACCTTAATTTCCTTAAGTAACTTAGGTAACGCAGAACATCTGATGTTGAAATCCTCATCCGATGGATACTTGCCCTCACAAACCTGACTAATTTCAAAATCAGAAATAGCGGCAGCCGAAACATAAATATCAACACCATCAATCCTACTTCTAATAACATCCATCATCTCACGAGTTGACTCCACATCAATCCTCTCCAACTGGCTTGGAACACCAACATTAACCTGAGCACATAACACTGTAACATTAGCACCCCTACGATATGCTTCCTTGGCAATTTCAATACCCATTTTTCCAGAACTTCTGTTGGTAATTCCCCTCATAGCATCCATAGCTTCAAAGGTAGCACCCGTAGCAACCAACACGTTCAAAGAATCAAGTGTATCATCCCCCACCAAACGTTCAACCTCCAAGACGATATCCTCCTTAGACGGAAACTTAGCCTTACGTTCCTCATCAACCGGCTTCATGAAATGAACGTTCGGGAACTCATCAGCAATCCTATCAATATTAGATGAGATAGCATCATACATTGAAATATGCATTGAAGGAACAAAAAGTATTGGAGTATTATAACCACTAGCCGTCAACAACAATGTAGTAACTGATGTGTCAGCAATTTTATATGCGAATTTACTGATAGTGTTAGCCGTAGCTGGTGCAACAAGTATTAAATCTGCCTGTGCATTAACAACATGCTCAACATAGCCAGTTAAGTTAACCGTGACAGGTTTTTTTGTGGCAAATTCCATTGACAATGGGGTAATTATCTCCGTAGCACTAGGAGTCATGAAGCACTCTACTTCAAATCCATGCCTCTGCAATTCATGAACCAATTTCAAATCCTCGGTAGCCGCTATACTACCAGTAACGCATAATACTATTTTCATCTATTAGACCCCTATTTAAACAAATCAAATATTTTATCCACTGTAGACTGTTTCTGATTGTTGTTTATTAAGTCAAAACTACCAACTACCTTATCATAGGCATATTTTTCATTTTCATAGTTTTCTACTGGCGAAGAGAAGAAAACCACGTACATCTTATGATCACTCATAGTCAACCATGTAGCTATGTGTTCCTTCTGAGAACCATCATTTTCATTGGTTATGTACCTATGCAATTTTGCTGACTTGCCATTTAATTGCGTAGTGTTCTCCTGTATGTTAATATAGCCTGGCGAAGCCTCCAAATTCCGATTATTGTTTTCATATGCTGTTTCGGTAGTGTTACCAAGCTCGGATGGCACTTGTTGTATTACTATGGATATGGCCGAATTGTTTCTATGAGCCACTGCAGCCACACTACCCTCAGCCACACTACTTGCCTCCTGCCACGTGTCAGGATAACGGAATGTTATACCATTCTTTTCATAGAGTTCTCCACCCTCAAAAGAGTCAGTTATACATCCAGACAATGCTACAACCACAATAACCAATAAAGGTATTAATAATAAATTCTTTAACTTCATTTTAATATATACTCCTATTAATTTCCTGTAGAAGTTCTACCATGTGATGAACTTGATCCAGAACTAGAACTTTGATATCTTGATTCTGAGTTACTTGAACCATGTTCATAAGAGCTTCTACTACTACTGCTACTGTTTCGAGAGCTTGAGTATTTGCTACTTGAATTTGATTTTGATGTTGATTGTTTGTATGTTGATTTTTTGCTAGGTGTTATGTTTGCTGTTGCATTCTGTGTAGTGTTGTTTTGAACACCTATAGTTGAATTTGCCGTGAATGCTGAGTCAGTTACTGTTAGGTTACTTCCCACATCAGGCATGTTCGATTGCAGTATGGATACTCCTGCTACTATGCCTATACCAAATGC
>MUZZ01000151.1:5869-10586 GCA_003266075.1 Methanosphaera sp. rholeuAM74 | reverse complement strand
ACAAAATCATCGTATAGTTCCTGTCTTTTAGCCTTCTTATCAGTGATATTTGATGGTTTAAAGCCTTTTCGTTCTTGTAGTTGGGAAACTGCTTCCCTGTTTCCAAGTTTTCTTTCATAACGTATTCTTAATGTATCATATTCATCCAAGGTGATATAACCATTATCTTTTTGTTCTTCTAATTCTTGTAATTTTCTTATTATGTCACGTCGAGAGTTTCCTGGTGCTATTTTAATTCCCCCCAACAGTTATTATCTTATAGGAACCCAATATCTTTAACTTGTCTACTTTAGACCTTATTGTTGTTAATGCGTTAACGATATTTTTCTGGGTTATGTGACCTTCCATGTCTATGAAGAATATGTAGTTACCCATACCCTTCTTAGATGGTCTGGACTCTATTTTTGTTAGATTGATAGCTTCTTGAGCAAATACTTCGAGTATTTCATACAATCCTCCAGGCTTATCACCAATCAGGGAGAGTATTATTGAAGTCTTGTCGTTGGCTGTCGAGTTCTTTTGTTTTTCTTTAGATAGGATAACAAAACGAGTTGTGTTGTTATCATAATCCTGTATGTTTCTTTCAAGAAATTCGAGACCATACTTTTGTTTTAAAACACTACTACCAATTACTGCTGCAGTGGATAGTTCACATACATATCTTGCTGCGTTAGCAGTGCTGCTCATAGCATGGACTGTCTTAGAAATGCTGTTAATGTAATTTCTACACTGGGCAATAGCCTGAGGATGTGAACATATAACAGAAATATCATCTAAAGTTACATCTTTTTGTGCTAGTAGATTGTGTTTAATGGCTAATTCAAACTCCGCAATAATGTTTACATCATACAAAGATAATGCATCCAAAGTCACTAAAACTGAACCCTGAGTGGAATTTTCAATAGGTACTACTGCTTCGTCGATACATCCTGAATCCAATGATTCGAATATGGAAGTAATATCATCGAAGGCTATGATAGATGAATCTTCATCAACTACCTTGAGTACTGCTTCATGAGAAAATGTACCTTCAGGACCCAAATATCCTACGTGTTTAAAGTTTTTCATTATTATAATATATATACTCTAAATAAGATTAAAGTTTTTGTAGTTGGAAAATAGGAAAAATTCTTAAATAAAAATGAAAAGAGAAAAAATAGGTTAGAAAGTGGTAAAAGAATTAAACTAGTAATTACCACGTTTTCTACTGTGATTGTAGATAAAGTTTAGGATGTCTGTTTTAGATACTATACCATGAACCTTGTTAGAGCTGTCTGATATAGGCATACCACTAAATTCCTTTTTAACCATTATATCGGCTACTTCACTAATGGTATCTTCTTTAGTGGCTGTCTGAATTGTCTGAGACATGACTTCTTGTACGAATAGATTTCTTATCTGTGAATGCTGATACTTTTCAGGTACACGTTTTTTAAATTCGATTACTGTCCTAGCTATATCTTTTGCAGTGATTATACCCATGATTGTACCTGAGTTAACCACCACCAATCTTCTTACATCGTTGTCAATCATCAATCTTCTTGCATGTACTAACCTATCCTCAGGATTGACTACTATTACACGATTAGTCATTATTTCTTTGATTGGCACTTCATTGTATGGTTGTTTATCTAAATCAGTTAAGAAGTCTGTTTTCGTCACCATACCAACTATCTCGTCGCCATCCATTATTGGAACTCCGCCAATGTGATTGTCAACCATCATTTTAAGGACTTTTAAAAGTGAATCTTTGGGATTGGCTGTCATAACTTCATGTGTCATTATAGTTGATATGCGTATGTGGGATAATGGAACTGTCTCATATTTTGCTGAAGCAATTTTGGTAGCAATATCCACTTCAGTAACTATACCCACCAATTCCCCGGTTTTTGGGGAAATAGCTGGAAGTCTGGATATTTTATGTTTATTCATTAGTTTTATTGCGTCGGATACTGTTTGATCTTTACGTATTGTCACAACATCTTTTGCCATGACCTGATCAATCGTCATCTAAATCAACTCCTTAATTTTTTTGAGTATAATAATACTATTTTATTGAAACTATAAAAACGTTACATTATTTTACAATGGACTTTAATAAGTCACGTATTGTAATTATACCTATCAATTTTTGAGTATCTTCATCAACTACTGGCAATCCTCTGATATTTGATTCCATCATTATTCTGACAACGTCACATAATTTATCATATTTTGATACTGTTTTAACATCAGTAACCATTAACTCAGCTACATTAGTATTGACTACGTCTTCACCCTCATTAGAGAATAATTTTGCAAATAACTTGTGGTCACCAATATATTTCAATATATCAGATGCTGTTACAAATCCTAACAATTTTTCTTCTTTAGAATTGGATTTTGGGTCTTCTCCAACGATTGGAACTCTTCTTAATGAATTTCTCACCATTATCTTTGTGATTGCCTCGATTTTTGTACCAGGTGTTGTTGTAATCACGTTAGTTGCCATGACCTCCTGTACTTCGATATTTGTTAGTAGTTTGGCGAATTTTTCTACTACATCCCCTTCTGTTACCATTCCAACTATTTTATTTTCACTATCCACTATTGGAAATCCACCAATATCATCTTCAATCATTAACGTTGCAGCATCCACTATTGTATCCTGGTTAGTCATAGTTTTAACTCCAACAGACATTATCTCCTTGATAGGTGCATTGATTGCTGATAAGAAATTACCTTCATGCTTGTTTGTGATTAGATTGTATTTCTTACCTCCACCGAAAAAGTCTAGAATATCCATGGTTGTAACTATACCTAACAGCTTTCCACTACCAGGATCGGTTATTGGAACTCTCCTAATATCATTCTGACTCATCAAATTAGCTATTTCTATTATTGTTGCACTTTGTGAAGCTGTAATAACATCCTTATATGCTATATCCATTATGTCTCCAACTGAATCTGCTTTTTTGGTTGTTTGTACATTACATACGTTGTCGTATGATTTGATTTTTTTGATTAATTTGTTTTTCATATTCTTGAACTCCTAAATTGTTAGTTGAAAATAATATTATATCTTTTTTTCATTGATTATTCTTCTGTTGAATCTTCAATACACTCTGAACATAAATACTGACCATTTGATGCTGTGAGTTGGTCATAAACTCCACATTTTTCACATACACCTTCATCGAGGCTTTCATCATAATCCACGTTGTAGTTACCATCGTTATATGCTGAATCATCAATGTTTATCTCATCGACAAATATTTCAATCAGTTCTGGAGAGACTGCTACAATATCTGTTTGCGAAATTATGCCCTTCAAATCATCATTGTCCATTACTAACAATAGTTTACAATTATTTTGAATCATTAATTTTGATGCATCGGTTAAAGAAGAGTTTATATCTATACTAACATAATCTGACATCAGCATATCTGCAGTTACATCTTTTGGTGGAATGTTTTTACTCACTACTTTAGATATTATGTTGTTACTTGTAATTATTCCTTCTACCTTTTCATCTTGAATAACAACGGAACTTATATCATGTTTTGCCATCATAGAAGCTATTTGAGATATAGTTGTATCACTTTTAGCTGTGATGACGTTATAAGTCATTGCATCTTTGATACCTAAGTCATTTCTTGATTCTAATTCCATGTTATCACGTCCCCAAGTCATGTTAAAAAAAATATAATAACTTAATTAATAATTATGAAGTTTATAATATAAAAAATATTGTATTAACTTTAAGTGTATGATGAATATAAGCACTTATATAGGTTAAAAAGAGATAAAATTTGATATACATACATCATAATTAATAATATGATTTTTCATAATCATTTTAACTATACTAATCAACAGGATAAAAAAAATATAGTGATTAGAACATATTATGTTGTATTCCAAATAAATAGTACTATAAACACGTCGAAAAAATGGAATAGGAAATGAATTATAATTTAATTAACGCCAAGATATTTATGCATCTGTGGTATTATTGAAACATCATAATACTTGGCTACAAGTTCAGATAACTTGAATAAATTACTTTTATCCGCCCATAATTCTATCGGACTCATTGGTTGGAGTATTATGGTTACATCTGAGGATATGTTCGATAAATCCTCCATTATCCTTTCAATTACGTCACTTGGTGTTGTGGGTGAAACTACAATCTTAATATAGTACTCCATTTTCTCCTCTTCAGCAATTTCAACAGATTTTAATTCACTAGTGTACACATCCACCCATTCATCAATGCTATCAAAGTGTTCTGGAAGTTTTATATCCATGGATACTATGTCAATGACATCCTTTAACAATTTAAGATTGTTAGGCATTGAAGCATTGGTTTCAAGCATGCTTTTATAGTTATATTTACTTAAAAATTCCTTAATGTATGGTGCGTGTAGTAGTGGTTCTCCACCAGTAATTTCGAGAGAGTGAAAGTCAGGTGACATCAAACTAAGTATTTTATCGTTTAATTCATCAATGGAGTAGTATGTACCTTCATTCGTATTTTTACTATCCAATGTATCACAGTAGTTGCAATTAATGTTGCATCCAGAAAATCTTATGAAAACCTGTCTTTTACCTATATATTTTCCTTCTCCCTGTATACTTGAGAATATTTCTGTGATTTTAGAGTTAATGGTGAATCACCCCTTTAATGGAATTCTTTGTGGTATGACGCCCCTTGACCGATACCTTCATTTACTTG
>MUZZ01000151.1:0-5786 GCA_003266075.1 Methanosphaera sp. rholeuAM74 | reverse complement strand
TCATAGGTTACATCCAAGTCTGGACTGTTGACTGGTATTAATACCCTGTGGTCTAGTGATTTGCAGATGTCCCTTGTTATGGATTTGAGTATTTTGAAATCTATGACAAAACCGAATTTGCCACTTCTTTGACCTTCAACTTCAACATCCACAATATAACTGTGTCCATGTATTTTTCCACATGAATCATGTCCTATTACCATGTGTGCAGATGAGAATCTTAAACCGGTGTGTATTCCATCCAGATTTACTTTCATATTTAATCCCCTCCTAAAATATTTTAGTTTTAGTTATGTCCTTCTCAATAGTAGTTATCATATCAATATATTCATTGGCTATAGAGTCCTGTAAATTATTTATTTCTTCTACATCCATGTTATCTTCTAAGGATGATGTTTCAACGTCTCTTGGTGTGCCTTCACAGGTAATGTTTAGTGCAAAATGTATTTTCATGGAACTTATTGATGCTGTGGCTATGGATACTGACAATTTTTTATCGTCTATGAATATGTCGTCGCCATCCTGCGTGGTTTTAATGCCATACTCTAATAATTTGTCTCTGGTAATCATCACCAGTAATCGTTGCCTATGGTATGCGAGTTTCAGGTTTCCTGGTTGTTGGTCAAAGTGTTCAACTATAAAGTGTAGCATTTTATTTCCTTTGATTTCTAGTCCTATATCTTCATAATCTATGAGATTATCTGATTTGATGTTCATTGGTCCTATCCATGAGATTATTGTTGAAGATTTTATTTTAAATTCCTGAAAAGCCCATGATGGAGTAATTTGGCTACCATCATATTTGTTTCCATCTTTCCATTTGATATATTGCATAATAATTGTCTCCACTAATCAATATATTTATATTTAATCATAGATATATTTTAACAGAGCAAAAATATGGGGGATTGTACGTATGATAATCAGACCTAGATACTTTATCGAAACAAAAGACCACCTCTTCTTTGCCGTTAATACTTATCATCATCCGGAAGAGTATGTTGTCTCTTTTTTAAGGTATGTACCTGCAGAAAGTGGGAGCAGATTCCTTGGTGGCTCATCATACAAAAAAGTTAATAGTGCTGAGGCTTATTCTTATATTGAGGAGCATCATCCTGAATACCTGTTTACGTGGAATATTGAGAACAAGAGGATGATGGGTGTTTTAAGGGAGGATATTTTGGAAGTCTACAATCCTATCGAAAAACTTGAGTACATAATCAACAACTATGATGAAAATCCTTTGTATGAGAAGATTAAATGTTTATCTATGATTTTTCATGATTATGCTAGTATAGATTACTCTGATATGGGTGTCACTGGTTCAACATTGATTGGTTTGGAAAATAGTGGTGAATCAGATATTGATTTTATAGTCTTTGGTTTGGATAATCATAAGAAAGCGGTAGACTTATTTGGTAAAATTAAGGATGATGACTCATTCCCATTGAATAGAATTACTGATGAGTTAATGTATAGGGTGTACAAAAAGCGTGTGAAGGATAACTCATTGACCTTTGAGGAGTATAAATTCTATGAGAACCGTAGGAATAACAGGGGTTTGATTGGTGATACCTTGTTTGACATTATGGCTACCCGTAACTTTGATGAGATACCGCGAAAAAAGAATTTAATGATTAAACAGTTGGGTTCTATGAAAATTAGGGCAACAATTTCATGTGATGATAATAGTTATGACACGCCATCTATATATCATGTTAAAGATGTTGAAGTAATAGATGGTGTACCACAAAATATTGAAAAAGTCTTATCGTATACACATACTTATACAGGAATTGTTAAAAATAATGAACGAGTAATTGCATCTGGTGTATGTGAGGAAGTATACGATAAAGAGAACAAGAAAAAAACATACAACCTCATAGTTGGAACAAGTAGGGAATCAATAAATGAATACATTAAACTAGAAGAAAATCCCCCCAAATAAAAAAATGATCTAAAGAACCTCATTTACCCTATCAATGTCAAACTTAGCAGTATTAGCAACTGTCATAACAGCCATCACACCAGCCTGTACTGGATCAGTGACAACTAAATCAGCATAGTCTCTTACAGAACCAACCATGTTCAAACTAATAACCTTAATACCATATTTTTCCTTAATCTCCTTAATAGAATTAACTATAGATCCACCCATTAATGAACCAGCCAGAACCAGAACACCCACACGTGGCAGGGAACCTACGGCTTTAACTGCTTGAGTTAGCTTTTCTTCACCTGCAATTGGTAATGTGTCTACACTAATACGTTCTCCACGTATATTGTGTCTATCAGCCTCTGTAATAGCACCTAAGGCTACTTGAGATATCTGAGCTCCACCACCAATAATTATTATCCTCTTACCCCAAATCATGTCCATAGACGGTGACTTGATTACCTCTTTTACTTCTGGAAAATCGCTTATTCCACAAATAAGTAAGTCAATATCTGCACTATCATCCAATTCCATGTACGTGTTAGCATACTCATTAGATTCCATATGCATATGAGTGTATAATATATTTACACCCTGTTGAGCAATATAATCTGTAACTTTCATTAAAACTCCAGGTTTATCGATTGCACGTATATTAATGGCATTTACCATGATAATCACACCCATTAAAAGCTATTTTTTAAACGTTATCCATATGTCACTATATTATAATTATATTCCATATAATTTATTAAAATTTAGGTAGTGAGATTAACTACCAATATCTTCTTTAATAAAACATGAATAATATATTTTCATTTTAAACTAGGACTATGTGAGTTAAAGTCATTATATTCCCAAATAAAAACAAACAGTGACTTAAATAATAATAAAACAAGTTAAACAGCTGAAAACAATGATAAAATAAAAAACTATTTAATTCAGATAAAGCAAAATTTATATATTGTTTTTTACATAATAGTATTGTGGAAAAAAAACACTTCCAAAAACAAAAATATTAAACACATATTATTCAAGATATTGTTAAACAGGGAAAAATTATTATTTCACCCACAAAAATGAAATTATACTCTTATTAAAAAAATAACGCAATATCAAGCAATAATATAATTAAAAGTTTAATTACTTATACTCTTTTTTTAAAATTTTAAAAATAGTGTGCTACACAAAAGTAGCAAAATAAAGGATTGTTTACTAATAATTAGTTGCCCATCCTAAGAACGTTAGCTAATTTTCCGAAAAAACTTAATTCTTCATCTTTTTTGATTCTTCTAGGCTTATTAGTGCGTGGCAATCTAACCTCATAACCACAATTAGGACAAAGAACATTATCCCCACCACAGCCACATTTACAATCAATCAATTCTGCCTCATTTTCATCAAATTCATGACCACATAACTTACATTGAACCATGTTAAACACTTCCCCAATCTAATTTTGTTGCTTAAATGAATTTCTAATTTTGTTAAACAATGAGTTTGATTCCTGCTTTGGCCGTAATTCTAATGGTAACGGCATATCATATCCACAATTAGGACATCTGACGTTAGCTCCGTTACAGCCACCAAACACACAGTTGCATTCACAGGGCTCGACTGTCTTCTCATCAAACTTACATCCACATAATCTACACTGCATCATATTATGACCTCAAATAATGTTATTTATAATAGTCGACAATTAATCTAATTTTCTATAATAATGAAATCGTTTAAAAATAGAATTTTAAATTATCTATTCTTTTTTAGATTTTTTGGTATTTACCCCTATAATCATGAGTAAAACCCCCCTAATTATTTTAAAAAAAAAATATGGTATGAAAATTAATTCATACCGATTATCCAGCGTTGAAACCTAGTAATAATCCACCCTGGAACACTATTAATGAACATACGTATGCTACTATTAAACATATAGCTATAGATACGAACATCCACTTCCATGAGTTAGATTCCTCTTTGATTGCACCTAGACAAGCAAAACATGGTACATATAGTAAGTTGAATACCATGAATGAGAATGCTGATAGTGGAGTAAATAGTGTTGGTAATACTTCGGATATACCATCTTCTCCCACACCGAACAATGTTCCGAATGTTGAAACAACTACTTCTTTCGCCATTATTCCAAATACTAGTGCCACAGCTGCCTGCCAGAATCCAAATCCTAGTGGAGCAAATATTGGTGCTATTACATTTCCAATCATTCCAATAATACTTTCTATAGAACCTGATTCTACACCTGGAGGTAGGTTACTTAAAATCCATACAAGTACTGAAGTACCTAAAATAATTGTACCAGCTTTCTTGATGAAAATTGAACCTCGCTCCCACATATGTAACAAAGCACTTTTAAGTGTTGGTAACCTATATGGTGGTAACTCCATGATGAAAGGTGAAGATTCTTCGGAAAATACTGTGCTTTTTAATGCTTTTGCAACTAATATTGCAACTATCATACCTAGTATGTATAATAAAAATGTGATGTTAGCTTGGTTTGTTGTGAAGAATACTGCCGTGAACATAGCATAAATTGGTATTCTTGCACTACATGATATGAACGGTAATGCTAACATTGTTGAAATCCTATCACTTTCGTTGGATAGGGTTCTTGTAGCCATTACACCGGTAACGTCACATCCAATACCTAAAATTAATGGTATGAATGCTTTACCTGACAATCCCATTATTTTATACATAGCCCTATCAATAACAAATGCTGCTCTTGCTAAATATCCACAATCTTCTATCAAACTTAATAAGAAGAAAAGTATGAATATGATAGGTATGAATGTTAGTACTGATCCTACTCCACCGATTACACCATTTAATATGAATGATGTTAGCAATCCTTCACCAAGGACTCCTGTTAAATACTCGATTAACTTTCCAAATAACCCATCGATGAGGTCTTGGAAAGGTCCACCTATAGTGTATGTGATATAGAATACTAGATAAATTATCAATAAGAATATTGGAATTCCTAACCATTTGTTTGTTACTACTCTATCTACTTTATCTGTAAATGATTGGTTGTCACCAGTTGGTTGTTTTACACATTCATTCATTATTGATTCTATTTCATTGTATCGTGCATCTATAAGTGTTTCATCTACATTACTATTAAATTCTTTTTCTAAGTTTCTACGTATATCCGTTAATTTACGTAGGTTTTCTTTGTCTGGTGATTCTTCGGCTATGTCTAATGCTTCATCATCACCTTCCAATAGTTTTACTGCCACCCAGGAATCAGGTGCTGATCCCATTTTTACGTTAGGAAATAGGTTTTTAACTTCTTCGATTTGATTATCGAGTTCGTATCCATAGGTTAGATTAGCCGAATATTCTTTTGATTTTTTTGTGCTCTCTATGGTTGTTTTTATTAGTTCATCTATTCCTCTTCCTTCACGTGCATCAATTACAACTACTGGAATTTTTAATGTTTCTTCTAACTTCTTTAGGTTTATTATGAACCCTGCATCTTCAGCATAGTTTAACATGTTGACTGCTAGTACTGTGTTTGCTCCGGTTTCCATTATTTGTAAGGTTAAGTATAAGTTTCTTTTGATATTTTCTGCATCTATTATGTTGATTACTGCATCGTTTTCTTCAAGTACTATTGCATCTCTTGAAACTATTTCTTCTACTGAATATGGGGTTAAACTGTAGTTTCCTGGTAAATCTATTACTTCTATTTCATCACCATCAAATTTGAAACTACCTGCTTTTCGTTCTACTGTTTTACCTGGCCAGTTTCCTACGTGTTGTTTCATTCCAGTTAGTTTGTTAAATACTGAACTTTTCCCCACATTAGGATTTCCAGCGAGTA
>MUZZ01000084.1:1173-2974 GCA_003266075.1 Methanosphaera sp. rholeuAM74 | reverse complement strand
ACAGGAAACAACGCAGATAATAGCCGAAGCCACGGCAACAAAGGACGCAGAAGGACATATAATGGTGAGAAAAATGATAGGAGTAGAAGTAGTCGGAATGACAGTATGTCCATGTGCACAGGAATCAGTAATGTACGACTCAAAAGACAAGCTAAGCGAATTTCTCGACGAAGAAACAGTAGAAAAAGTACTTAAAACTGTGACATTCGCATCCCACAACCAGAGAGGAAGAGGAACTATACTGCTTGAAGTATCAGAGGAGGAAAACGTCAACGTAGACGACCTGATAAATGTCATACAAAATTCAATGAGTTCACCAGTATGTGAAATACTAAAGCGTCCAGATGAAAACAGGATAGTAACACAGGCACATCAAAAGCCAGTATTTGTGGAAGACTGCGTTAGAAACATGGTAAAGGGATTGCTGGAGACGTATCCCAACCTGCCAGACGACTCAGTAGTAACGTTTAAGCAGGTAAATGAGGAAAGCATACATCAACACAACGCATACGCTGAAAAGGTAGCATGTATTCGTGATTTAAAAAAAGAATTTGAGGAGTAATGATTAAAATGGAAGTAATAGAAGTATCAAGACAGGTAATGGATTATTTGGATGCATTCAAGGGTTCAAAGCCTGTACTTCATGAACAAGAGGCAATGATTATCAGGGGTAAATCAGCCAACAGGCTAAAACCAGAGGATTTAATGACAAAGCTTGAAGAACTCTTCAAGGATTTAAACATAAAAGAAGTACAATCATCATCAACTAGGGCATCAACACTAACTCAGAGAGTCGATGAGAAGCTACATAAGGTAACAGAAGTATATGATGAATCCAATGGAATAGCTGGAATAGAAAAACTCAAACAAAGCTTTGAAATGACCGGATTCAAGGCAGACTACAAGATAGGTGAACTACCCTCTGATATAGTAGTCTACGTCGTCTTATGGCTTGACAAGTCAGGCTTCGGACCAATGTTCGTAGAATCGATGGCAATAAAACTAGACCCAGAAGAGTAGCCACGTTTTTAAACTCTAACCACCCTAGAAGCCCCTTCCTTTTTTTAGTTAACTTTAACGTCGACAACGGTATGATAAACACCTGGAGAGTATTTCTTAATCTTACGCTTATTAAGAACTTCTATGGATCTATCCTGTTTATGGGCAGCTTCTCTAACACGACTAACAGGGCGAGTAAATAGTACTGGCTCTGGAGTGGACTCATGATAATGGATTATACCACCCTTTTTAAGGTATCTTACTGCACTATCAAGGTACTCCTCAGTATTGCCGATATAACCCATACTGATTCTGTCAGCAACATGGTCAAACTCCTGCAGGTTACAGTCACCTAGAATCGGCTCAACAACACCTTCAACCTTGTTCAACTTGACATTCTCGCAGAGGTATGAATATGATGTGGGATTGATTTCAATAGCGTAAATCTTCTCAGGATTGGAATGGACGGCCATGGGGATTGTGAAGTAGCCGATACCAGCAAACATGTCAATTATTACCTCACCATCCATGGGAAGCCTACTCATGCGTAGACGTTCACCAGTATTGCCCTTAGACCACATTATACGTGCAACATCAAGTTTAAACTTACAGTAATTCTCTTTATGAACTGTTTCGGTTCTGTCTCCGTAGATGAGTGACACGTCTGGTATACGCTTCTTGCCATGTATCTTACCTAGTTTTACCACGTTATTGATGTATGGTAGCTTAACAATCTCATCTAAATCATCTGGCACATCCTTAACTACTAGTATGTCACCGATTACTTTGCCCTTCATAGTAT
>MUZZ01000084.1:0-1141 GCA_003266075.1 Methanosphaera sp. rholeuAM74 | reverse complement strand
GAGGTAAGCATATCTGGGCCACGATGTATCAGACGCTTCTTACCATCCCTTTGCAGGATTTGCTCTGCTTTCATGTCATGTACAAAGCATCGACCTGGTATTATCACGGTTTCTTTTACCTCATCCAGGTCTACTTCCATTAAGTCCTCCTCGGTTATTAGGCATGCTATGTCCTGCTGGGTTGCCACGACGTTCACAAGCTCAGATGCTCCTAGGTTGTCGAATATTTTCCTGATGTATGGGGCCGATATGCTGCTGGTGATAATTGTTGCCTTAGCCTTCACTTTGGTCAGTATTTCGAGGTATTCCCTGTTTTTGTCCTTGGATAGTGCGTATGGTGTGTCATTGTCTGGGTCACATACTGGCGTACCTGTTACTCTTAGATTGAATTTACTTGCAGTGTCTCTTACTATCGCTTCGAATTCGTCTATGTCTTGTTCCTTAACACCAGGTATTATTGCTTCATCGTTAAGTATTAAGCCCTGTCTTTTCGTGTTGGCAAACCTCATGAGGATAATTGCCTTAGCACCCCAACGTTCTAGGTCTTCACAGGTCTTCTCAAGTACTTCGCCATCGTTTATTCCGGGTATCACGATTGATGCAGCGTGTACGTCACAGCCTTGACAGAACTTCTCCAGTGCTTCTATGGATGCTTCTGGTGTAGGATCATGCATCCACCTTTTTCTTAGCTGGGGGTCTGTGGAAAATGCCGTGTACGTTGTTTCAATAACACCATGTCCTAGTAGTTTATCCACTATTGATGCATCGTCTATTCCTTTACCACTAGTATATCCTAGGTGTATGGGCAATCCCATGTCATGTATTGCCCCTGTAAGCTCCAGTAGTTCTGGGTAACAACTCACATCACCGTCTCCTGTTATGTTGACGATGGTATCACGTGGAAGTTCCGTCTGGAAGATGTTTGTCTGTAGGTTTGATATGACGTGGAATGCTGGTATGTAATCTCTTTTCATGTTGGTATCGGTTGTACAGTGTGGACATCCGATTTGTCCTGGTGGACAGTGTTTACAACCGAGAATTCTGGTTTCTCTAACATTTTTAAAATAACAGTATTCACAGAATCCCCTACAATTTTTTCCAGGGATTCCTCCTACATCAGCCATGATTTGCATATTTATAT
>MUZZ01000138.1:6365-6531 GCA_003266075.1 Methanosphaera sp. rholeuAM74 | reverse complement strand
TCTTCGGTAACATCGAAAACCTCATACTAGCATCCCAGGGTGAAGTGAAGAAGGCTAAAGTATTATCACTTAGTATAATGAGTATCATCATAGTATGTGCATGGTTTATCATAGGAACAGTCCTAACAGATGAAGCCATGAAGTATTCCAACATCATCGACTTTAT
>MUZZ01000138.1:6040-6249 GCA_003266075.1 Methanosphaera sp. rholeuAM74 | reverse complement strand
AAAACCTCATACTAGCATCCCAGGGAGCAACAAGCCATGTCAACCCAGTGATACTATTGACTCTGAGTTTAATCTGCGTAGTCATATGGCTACTATTGGGTAAGTTTGCAACACAAATAGCAATCAAGTATGCTGACGAAATAGAAATCATCGGTGGATTAGCCATAATAATATTGGGTCTTCAGTCAATGCTCGAATCCTGTGGAATA
>MUZZ01000138.1:0-6009 GCA_003266075.1 Methanosphaera sp. rholeuAM74 | reverse complement strand
ATTAAACCCCCTTTTTTTAGGAAAAAATCGAATCCATGGAATCATGTATTACTAGGAAATATTTAATATAAATACCATAGAAAGAATATAATATATAATGATGTAATACTATCAAGTTTACACTATAACCAATTTACGGAGGAGGAATTATAATTGCTAGAGGGATTAAGTGACAGCCTAACAAAAACAATGAAAAAGCTAGCAGGAATGTCTGTAATCGACAAAAAAACATTGAAAGAAGTGACAAAGGATATTCAACGTGCACTAATACAGTCAGACGTAAACATCAAGGTAGTCTTCGCTCTTACCAAGAAGATAGAAAAAAGAGCCCTGGAAGAGGAGCTACCAAAAGGGTTAAGCCCCAAAGAACACGTCATGCGTATAGTATACCAGGAACTGGTTAACCTTATTGGTGAAAAACCCCAAAAACTCAACATCGACCATAAGCCATACATTATAATGATGTTGGGTCTTCAGGGTAGTGGTAAAACCACGACAACAGCAAAACTTGCCAAGCTCCTAAAAAAACAGGGACATAATAGTGCAATAGTATGTACCGATACGTGGAGACCAGCTGCATATGAACAGCTAAGACAACTAAGTGAACCATTGGATGTTCCAGTATATGGTGACCCAGATAACAAGGACGCAGTAGACCTAGCTAAAAAGGGTTTAGCAGAGTTTGGTGACAAGTACGATGTCATACTAGTGGATACTGCTGGTCGTCACAAGGAAGAACAGGAATTACTTGACGAGATGGCAGAACTCAGCCAAGTAGTACAGCCAGATGAGGTAATACTTGTCATAGACGGTACTATTGGACAGCAGGCAAGAAATCAGGCAGAAACATTTAAGCACACAACGGATATTGGTTCAATCATCGTAAGTAAACTTGATGGTTCAGCTAAAGGTGGAGGTGCTTTATCTGCTGTTGCAGAGATTAAAGCTCCAATCAAATTCATAGGTACTGGTGAAAGGGTGGATGACTTCGAGGCATTTGACCCTGAAAGGTTCATATCAAGACTACTGGGTATGGGTGACTTAGAAACTCTTATAGAGAAGGCTGCCGAGGTCACATCCGAGAAGGATGAGAAGCAGATGCTTGACTCCATCATTAGTGGTAAGTTCACATTAAAGGATATGGAAAACCAGTTGTCTATGATGGATAAGATGGGTCCTATCCAGCAGGTCATGAAGCTCATCCCAGGTATTGGTAACCAGCTACCAGCTAATGCCAGTAAGGTTACTGAGGAGAAGCTTAAGGAGTATAGGATATTGATGGATTCCATGACTGACTATGAGCTTGAAAACCCTGAGGTCATTAAAAAGTCACGTATTACACGTATCAGTCGTGGTGCTGGTATGAGCAATGATGATGTGAAGGATTTACTCAAGTACTACAATGTTACCAAAAAAGCACTTAAAGGTATGGGCAAACGTAACGTTAGTGGACCAATGGGTAAAATAATGCGTCACATGATGCGTTAAATATGCACACCACAAAAAACATTATAAAAAAAAGAAGTTAATGTATATATTGTATATCTGACATTAACTTTGATTAACTATTTTTTCTAGAATTTCATCAGATTGTCATAGTATTGGTTGCAATCTTCAACTATTTTTCTTGCACGAGCCTCAAAGGTATGCTCACGTACTAGAGATGGATCTACTGAGGACTTATTCAATGCCTCAGCAATCTTTTCATCCAACTGGCTAGGCTCATCATAGTATACAACTGCATCACCAAATACGTCCTCTATACCCCTGACATGATCTGTAACTACCACTGTACCACATGCTACTGCATCAAATATCCTATTGGAAATGAATCCCTTCTCACGCATATCATCCCAGTGGTCATTAAGAAGTACCTTGGTAGATGAGTATGCCTTGTACAAATCTTTGTTGTCGATGTGTTCAGCCACCCAGTACTTCTCATCTATAAGTCCATCCCATTTAGTACCATATACCCTTAACTCATAATCTGTTGGAAGCAAGTCCTTAAGAATCTTCCTATAAACCAGCCTGGAGTTTCCCACGAATAGTAGCTCGGTATCATATTTCTCATCATAGCATGGAGTAAATAGCTTATTATCAGTACATTGTATGAGGCTGTCCGTACTGACAGTTACTAGTGGCTTAATCTTCTCTGCCCAGTACTCTGATGCTATGTAAAGCTTGTCATATGATTCGTATTCCTTGAAGGATATCTCATCAGGGTGAGATATATTCCACATGACATTATAGTGTATGGACTTCGGCTCATACACGGATAAACCCCTAAGCACGAGTACAACGTCATACAATCCATCACAAAGGTCATCCCAGTTATCCAATAGTTGTATCTTGGAGTTGTAGCCCAGTTTAGCAAACTCTCTCTGGAGGTTTACTGCGAAGTAGTAATCGCCCCACTCATACTTATCAGCCTTCCGTGGTATCGGNNATCTCGTATGTATGATTTTCTAGAACTATCTTCTGTAGCTTCTTAACCTTCTCTTCACGTTTATCAGGGTTTTCCATGTAGTAGGTTATCTCGTCTTCAAGGTCTTTTCTTGAATGGTATTCTGGTAGTTGTCCACCGAATAGTTCATCGTTACCCCTAGTACCATTGGTTATCACCAGCCTTCCTGCTGCAAGGCTGTCAAACACCCTACTGTTAACAGAACCATACTCCTTGGTGACGTGGTTTGCATCATCTATGACCAGCTTAGTGGATGCATACAGCTCGGGCAGCTCACGATAGTTCACAAATCCCCTGTGATAGGCTGCCAGGTGTGATATCCTGTTCCAGTTTGCACCGTAGAGGTTGAAAGTGTAGTCCAGATTATCCGGGTATAAGTAGTCTATTATCTCCCTATGAGCGTTCCAGTAGCTACCAGTAAAGCAGTAGTCACACTTCATATCCTCATTCTCTGGCGTACTATCGTTGAACATGGATGTATCTGATGCTATTGGGAATATTGTTGGATTAAATCCCGTATTTTGTCTGATGTACTCTGCTGTTCTCTTACTGGATGCCAGTATTAGGTCGAAGTCCTCGAAGTAGTCTGATTCTACCCAGCGTTCTATCCAGTTTCTGACCCATGCCACCTTCACTAGTAGGGGATTCTCGGACTCTATCTTGTTGATGTCGTACCTGTCAAGTAGTGATACTAGTATGTCCACGTCCTTGTCGACCTTGTACCAGTCCTCGTCCGGGTTTTCAGAACGAAGGTCTAGAAACTCTGTTTCGAAGCCCAGCTTGTTTAGTTGGTCGGATAATCCCAGTGCCGTGAAGTAGTCTCCTGCCTGTGCATCAGCCCCCTTTTCTGTTACGGCTAAAGCTATCTTGAGCTTGTCATCGGTGACTAGGTTTTTCTGTTCTAGTTTGTCCATAAGTAACATCTGTTTTAGCCACGTGTTCCACTTCTTGGTGAATATTTCACGGTTGTTGATTCGCCTCTTACTTACCAGGGTCTTCTCATTGGATTCCTGTGTTCCGAACTCGTAGTGGAATAGTACTGACTTTGGGTTATAGTAGTTCTTATAGCCCCTATTGTATAGTTTGAGGCATAAGTCCACGTCCTCAAATCCATAGTTATAATCATTGTCGAAGCCTTCAACCTCATCATACTTAGACTTCTCCACCAAGAGTGATGCAGCCGTTACTGCTAATCGTTCCTCNNTAGTTCTCGCTCTGGCTGAAGACTATACCGGCATGCTGTATAGTGTAGGATTTGTGCTTGTTGTACTCTGATGTGCTGCAGTCCGGGTATACTAGTCTTGAGCCTACTGCCCCAACATCCTGTGATGATAGGGCTGTGTCCATCATGTGGTTTAGCCACCCAGTGAGTACCTCGGTGTCGTTGTTAAGAAATAGTAAGTATTCACCCTTGGCTACTTCTACTCCCTGATTGTTTGCCTCTGAAAAGTTCCTGTTGACCTTGTTCTTGATTAACGTGATTGGAAGTTGTCTGGAGTACTTGTCTATTACCTTGAATGAGTCATCATCTGATGCGTTGTCTATGATTATTATTTCATAGTTAGGATAGTCCGTGTTCTTCTTAAATGTCTTGAAGAGTCTTCGCAGGTGTTCTGAACCATTCCTGTTTAGCATTATTATAGATACCATTGGTGCATCCTGCTTGGAGTACCTAGTATACTCAAAGCCCTTGACGTCATCATATATCCTGTCTTCATAGAATTTCTTATCATCATCGGACATGAACTTGGTGGTGTTGCTTCTTCCACTCTTTATTCCCTTGGTGATGTAATGCACTAATGGATTTATCTCGTCTATGTCCACATCCTCGTTGGAGTATAAGTAGAAGTTTGTGTTGAAGTTTGGTGATGGGTTCTTGGATTCTGCTGCACCCCGTGTGAGGTAGTGTTCTATGGGGTCTGTCAGGGAGTACTTTACGCTAGGATACTTTCGCAGGTAGTAGTCCTCATCAAATAATCCTGACTCCCTAATTAGTTGTATGTTCTTTTCCAGTTGTAGCTTCTGTTCATCCCTTGCCCGTTGCATCTTCTTAGTCATAAGTGAGGTTCTTCCCTCCTTCCGGCCACGTGTAAGGTAGTGGACGTATGGGTTGGGAGCATGAGCCCTCACATCAGGGTTATATTCTAGGTAGAGTAGTGTGTCGAATGTCCTGCACGGATTTTTTCCATTCTTGTAACCTGTGGTGACGTAGTGGGTGATAAGGTCAATTGCCTGGTCTTCCAGTTCAGGAGACTGGGATAGGTAGTAGTCATCATCGAATGTGTTAGAATTATCAATGATAGATATGCACTCTGCAACCTCGTCATCTGTTAAGTCATAACTCGTGCTAAGCTCTTTATCCATTCCATAGAGTACNNGTCAAGGCCAGTACCAGCCAGTTCTGGACACTGCTCAAGGTAGTACTCCTCGTCAAAGAGGTCATTATCAAGTATTAACTGCCTGATGTTCTCAAGATTATCAACCTCCAACTTCGGAGTACAGAGCCTGTCCTCCTTGCGACCATACAATACGTAGTGAACCAGTGGGTTGACACCAGAAACCCGTACATCACCATTCATCTTCAAATAGTATTTAGTGTCAAATGAATCAGACGGATTCTTGCCCTCCTTATAGCCCAGTTGGAGGTAGTGGTCAAGCAAGTCCATGCCCACATCAGCCACCTCGGGGTAGGTGTTGGCATAGTACTCATAATCAAACAGCTTCTCCTCTTTAATGGTCTTTTTCGCATCAAGCAACTTAACCTGATTAACCTTATCCCTGAATAAATCCTTAAACAAAATCCCACATTCCTTAACATATTAATATGTTAATATTTCTAAATAATAGTATAAGAAGATTATTTATTTTTCTAGGATAACAAGCCAAAGTCATACTACTGATAACAAAGGTGCAAGGGATATGGATGAAAATACTATGATAAAAGAAAAACATGAATACATGCTATGTCACAAATGCAAATATAGGCTATACAAGAAAAATCGTACACCAGAAGAGTTAAACGTGCGAAGAAAAAATGTGGGTGAAGTCTGCAGCATCTGCGGAGACCTGCTACTACACGAAGAACAGATATTAACACTCATACGAGAAAAGATACGCAAACTAGGCATAGAGTTCGAGACATTCACCGCAGCATGCCAAATAAACGACAAAGAAGTACTGGAAGTAGAACGTAGGATAAAAACTTTAACAGGCATCAAATCAAAGGATGACATACGAAAACAGGTAAAACGTGACGTAGGAGTACTCATAGCCAAAAAGTTAGACAAACGGATAGAATTCAAGAACCCAGACGTCATAATCCTCATAAAAATTAACAAGAAAAAGGGTAACTACGACTACGAAGTAGACAACGTCAGCATATTCATTGACTCACACCCAATCTTCATCGAGGGAAGATACCGAAAACTAGTAAGAGGCATACCACAGACAAAATGGCCATGCAGAAACTGCAAAGGAAAAGGATGCAGTAAATGCAATAATACAGGAAAACAATACCCCACAAGCGTAGAAGAACTAATAGCCAA
>MUZZ01000210.1:5636-12848 GCA_003266075.1 Methanosphaera sp. rholeuAM74 | reverse complement strand
TGTTTTAACCAAAAAAGTAGCTTGAAACTATCATAAATAGACCACAACATATAGACCAAGTGGTTGAGAAACACCACTTTCAACATTTTAGCACAAAAAAAATTATGCAATAAATTCTAGAATAATTGTCTTTAAATACTAAAGCCTTACTAGTAATTATTCTATATATACGAATGTCTACAACAACTATGAGTGGGGCAGTATTTTGAAAGATCAAATACAATGAAAATGTTTAGAAAAAAATGTAGCAGTTTTTTAGAATTACTTAATCCCATACTTCATTCAAGACCAAAATGTTATGAAAAATCTGTATTAGAATATTATAAACCCATTTTTAGTGGTATAAGACATTCAAAATCAACAAACATTAACATCAGGCACTAGCCCCGAATAACCTACCATATATTAGTACTTGCCTAATTCTTCTTTGATCTGAGTTATACTATTTTTCTTCACTTATAAAACGATTCGGATTTAATATTGACAAACATTATAAAAATAAATGAATCGTCAGGAACTATTGACGTATATCTTAAAAATACTGATGATGAAATAGTCTTATCCATAAAGGATGATGGAATTGAATACAATCCTGTTATTGAAATTGAATCAGAAAATGAACTTAACTTTGATAACATAACTGTATTAAACAAAATATCAGATAAAATAGATTATGCAAGAGTACTTGGTTTAAATAATACCGTTATAACCATTAAAAAATAAGATAAAAGTACGTTAATCTCTCCACCTCACATTCTTTTTCTAATTTCTGTAGGGATAATATCATATTAGCATATAATCCATTTTCCCCCATAATAAATTATTTATACATTGTTTTATAAATTATTAAGCATACAACTATTAATTTAGTGATAGATATTTTTTTATGGAGGAATAAATCTTTTGATTAACAAAAACTATTTTGTTCTTGTGGCAATCATCATTGTACTATTATCCGGTGCCAGTTATGCTAGCAATACAAATGATACTATTATAAATGATGATGACTCACAGGATTTAAGTAATCAAGAAAGCCATGGTAGTACTAGCATATCTAAGGAAAATGTTAAACCTAAGAGTGCGGCCACTACTGTGACGAAGAATGTTTCAACCTTTGAGGATTTTCAGGAAACAATTACATCAAAGAACCATACGACAATAAATCTTACCAGTAAGTACTACAGTATAGAATCAAATACCACTGTCCTAAGAGATGTACACATGGTAATCAATGGTAACAACGCAGTATTTGATGGAAACGGTATTCACAGCTTCCTAAACTATGGAGGATTATCGCTGACAATAAACGACCTGACAATACAGAACTGCTTCTCAATCAATATTGGTGCATTAACAATCAGCAAAAAACCTAACGTAGTACTCAATAACTGCACATTCAGGGATAACATCGGAACATACAAGGGTGGTGCAATCACCAACAGACAGAACCTAACAGTAAACAACTGCCACTTCATACACAACACTGCCAAACAGGGAGCTAACATATGGTCAACAGGTAACTATAATCACCTGACAATAGAAAACTCCTACTTCAGCAACAATGACACTAGAGCCGATGAAATCTACCAGGAAAATGAGGGAGCAATATATGTGACAAACCCACATAAGGTAACAATAAGAAACTCAACATTTGACAACAGCACTGGCTGTGTAATCCATGGATACTTAGACAGCGACGTTGACATAAGAAATTGCAGCTTCACAAATATTAACATCAAAAGTCCTATCGGTCTACGAGGATCACTGATAAATAACTACGAAGCTGACATGAAAATTAGCCAATGCAAGTTCAACAACATCTACATCGAAGCAAACAAGGTGACTGGTGGAGTAATATACCATGAAATAGGAAAATTTGAGCTAACCAGTAACAACTTCACAAACACAAAGGTAAACGTTAAAGGAAATACATTAGACAACAGACTAGCAGGTACAGTCCTATGGAATCGTAACGCAACATCCACAATAAAAGACAACACCTTCAATGTAGACATAACAGCTTACCACACAGACGGTGGAGTACTCTACAACAATATTGGAAACCTCACAGTCATCAATAACACATTCAACGTAAAAGCAACAACAACCTACAGACTACGTGGAGGAGCAATGTTCAATGACTACGACGAAGAAATAGGGATAAAAAGCAACCTACTACACGGATACAACAAATACAACATCAATACTGAAAAATCTCCTAACGTGTGGAACGAGGCAATCTACTCTCCAGGAAACAACGAAGCACTAGTCAAGATAGCATACATGAACGTGACAAACAATGCGAGTGTAGACACTGGATGTAACGTGACATTCAACATAAACGTGGTAGACCAGGAAAACGTGCCACTAACAGGAACAGCAATAATAAAACTAGCAGGAATAACCCTGAAATGGTCCAATGGTACACAGATACTCCTAAGAGTATTCAACGGTAAGGCAAACCTCACATTCAATCTAGCAGGATTCTCAGCCAAAACCTACACTGTAACAGCAGTATTCTCCAAGAAGGATTACAGCAGGTGCGAGGCATACAGCACACTAACAGTCAACAAGGGAAACTACAGCATAGACCCACCAACATTTTCCACGACATCCGAGGGAAAAGTCAAGATAACACTAAAAATCAGGGACTCACACGGACAACAGGTCAGAGGAATAACTAAGATAGCCTTCAAGATAAGTAACAAGACAGTTGCAAACACGCAAGTAGAAAACGGAGCACTATACATCGAATTTAAAATACCATACCTACCAGCAAGAGAACATGAACTAAGCATACTACTAGGAGAAAACTACCGATACAACTACATGAAAGTAAACAGTACCTGCACAATCTACAAACAAAATGTCAGCGTCAGGATAGCAGAAGTAAAATCCAAGCCAGGATACAACGTAACACTAAAAGCAGTGCTCATCAACACACTAACAAACACGAACGTAGTAAGTGGAAAATACATCTTCAAAGTAGACGGAGTAAGAGTACCACTAGCCGTCAATGATACTCAAATCTACACCATGAAGATAGTCGACAACGCAGTAGCACTCTGGACATACACACTACCCGAGAACATAGCAAAAGGCATCCACGATGTGACCCTAGCCTACAATGGAAACACGCAATCAAACCCCGTAAAATATACTGGCAAGGCTTTGACAGTATTCTAGTATAATCTAAGCCCCCCTTTTAATACTCTTTTTTTAGATGACTATTAACAATAAACAGCTGATAGTGATGTCAATAGGCTCAACGTACTTATCAGATTTAATAATATAATTGTAACTACCCGAATCATACAAACAACCAATATAAATTCATTTTATAAAAATCAGTGCACAAGCCCAAAAAAAAGTACAATAAACCTTAAAACTGCATTATAAACTTTAATATAAAAATATAAATTTATCAATATTACTAATAATATACGCTACTATAATAACATATTATATTGGAAACGATAGAAATATTATAAAAAAGTTACTTGTTTTATCTTTTATGCTAATGTACGTTATGTAATCTCCAAAGTATGAAATTACAATCAGATAAATCAGTTATAGCTTATTGAAAATAGGTAGATATATATATTTAAGAAAGACAAAATATAAATCATAAGCTTGATTAAAATTAAATTAAAAAATGGATTTCAACATAAAACAAAATCATAAACCATCCAATTTAAATTTCAAGTTTATTAATCTTTAAAAGCTCGTTATAACATGATTTCATAAAAACTATGAGAACTGGAATACACAACGTGAATAACTTGATAAGTACTCACAGAAATATACTAAAAACACATATAAATATCAATACACAAATAATAATAGCCTTTAAAGAAAAAACAATGGAAAAGAATGAACATGAAAAGCAAACACGTGAAACTAATTTTATTAACAACGCTACTCATAATGTTAGTGGGTGTTGTAAGTGCTACTGACGTATTAGAAGATACTCAAAGTACTGATACTGTTACTACTGATGAAATAGTACAAAATACACCAACAACTACTAATTCTATAGAAAGTAGTGTAGTTGAAAAACCAAAAAAAACATATAATAAAGAAAAGAATGTGAAAACATCAGATATCAATGATGTAACGGTAACAGATTTTAGTAGATTACAACAAGCACTAACAAGTAATGAATATAATAATGTTGTAATCAATTTATATTCTAACATAACACTCACATCTAACACAGTAGTAAACGATGCAATTAAATCACTTACAATTAATGGTAATGGAAAGACCATAAATGGACAAAATGCATATCAATTCATATCTGTTAACTCAATGGATCATTTAGAAATTAACAATATCCAAATTGAAAATTGTAGAGCCACTAATGGAGGTGCAATTTATATAAATAACGCTAGCTTTACCATAGAGTCAAGTATATTCAAAAATAATTCTGCTAGTCAGGAAGGTGGAGTAATACGAGCTACTAATTCAAATGCTAGTCTCTCCAATAATGTATTTGAATATAACCGTGCGTGGGGAGCTGGAGCTTTATATATCTATGGAACTAACAACACTTGTACATTAAACAATAACACATTCCAAAATAATACTGTAAGTGGGTATAATTGGTGTTGGGGAGGAGCATTTGCCACAGATATACATGCCAACATAACTAATTGTAACTTCTACAACAACACAGCAACATCTAAAGGTGGGGCAATACATTGTTTAAATGGATTAGATATAACGAACTCTAATTTTGAAAATAATAGTGTGAGTGAACGTGGAGGAGCTATAGATTTCTACCAATATGCGAATAACACATATCTGAAAAACAATACATTCACAAACAACCGTGCAACAAATGGTGGAGCTATAATTATCACAGAAATCTCAGATAACATCACGATAAAAAATAATTCATTCATAAACAATAATGCAACAACTAGTGGTGGAGCAATCTACATAAATAATGCTAACTTTACCTTAGAATCCAATATATTTAAAAATCATAATGTTAGCTTTGAAGGTGGAGCAATACGTTCAACTAATTCTAATGGTAATATCTCAAATAACTTATTTGAAAATAATATAGCAGCTGGTGGAGGAGCAACTTGTTTATGGGGAGTTAACAGCAATTACACTTTAAAAAACAATACATTCAAAAATAATAGTGCTACCAATCAAGGTGGAGCAGTACAATGTGATCAACTACTCGATGTAACAAACTGTAATTTTGAAAACAACAATGCAACAAATCTGGGGGGAGCTATAAATTTCTATAGATATACAAATAATACCAACATACAAAACAACAACTTCACAAATAATACTGCAAATTATGGTGGTGCTATACACTTCCTAGAAAAATCCGAAAATATTATTATAAAAAATAACACATTCAAAAACAATAATGCAACATCTATGGGAGGAGCGATAACATATTGGGTTACTACGAACAACACCCAATACACCAACAACACATTCGATAATAACACAGCCAATAAAGGGGGAGCAATATATCATAACCAACCAACAACCAACCTAAACTTCACCAAAAATTCATTCAAAGACAATAATGCGACAATTGGTGGGGTAATCTACATAGTAGGAACTACAAATGAAAACATCACATTAACAAGCAACAACTTCACAAACAACACAGCTAATAATAATAGTATTATGTACATTCTAAGTGTTACTAACGGATTGATAAATTACAACAACTTCACCAACAACACAGATGATTATAATTACAGTATAACCAATGATGGTAAAAACTTCACAAGATATAATAACACATATAAACCAGTGAAGATTATCATAGCAAATGCTGAAATAAATGTATTTGGAGATACAACCAGATTTAGTGCAGATATTGCGAATCTCGATGGTAAAAAATTAATACTGAATGAGTACAATGTTATTGCTATTATAGACTCATCAGGACAATCAGTTAAACAAGGGAGAATAATTAAAAACTTTGAAACACCAAGACCAGGTATATACACTTTAAATATACTTATAAATGTAATGGATGCCGATGAATACTATGGTTCAAATAATACTATCACATATCAAATAAATTCAACTGCAAATCCAAAGAGGATATATGTATCATCAAATGGTGATGGAAATGGATTCAGCAAAGACACACCAACAAACATTACAAATGCTTTAAGTATGGTAAATAATAATGATGCAATCATATTCACAACTAACAGTACAAATGACACATATACCGACAAACTTGATTTGATATTTAATAGCACAGTAAAAAACAATACAAACACGTTCATGATCAAAGCAGACGAAGAAAAAACAATTATATTTACTAATATGATAGAAATCGTGAATTTGAAACTAAATATCAGTAATATAGTCTTCAATGGAACAAATAGTGGTATTAATGATATAGGCGGATTAACACTAATAATAAACAACAACACATTCATTGCAAATCAACAATCAATTCAAATTTCAACTAACAATAACAGCATAACAAATAACACATTCATCAATAACCTCCAAGCTATAACAATAAAGTCTGGAAGCAAGAATACAACTATTAATAATAACATATTCCAAAATAACACTCAAGCCATATTAAATAATGGAATTAACATTAATATATCAAGTAATTACTTCGAAAATAACAACAATACAAATGGAAGTGCAATATACAATATAGGAAAAAACACTACCATATCATATAATAACTTCGTTAACAATAACGCTGTTAACGGTACTGTATACAATAACGCTACAAACACGACAATATCATTTAACAACTTTACCGGCAATGTAGCTGAATATATTGGTGGAGCTATATTTTCCGAAGAAAATGGGGTGAATATAACTAAGAATAATTTCACAGCCAATGATGCTAACTATGGAAGAGCCATATATTCTAAAGAAGAAAACCTGACTATAACAGAAAACAATGTAAATGATAATCCACAAGACCTAAGCGATATAAGAACTATACTAATCGGAGCAAAAGATTTAATAATACTGGAATTAACTGATATAAGCGATAACTTAACTAATCTTGTTATAGGACAAAATAATACTATAAAAAATCTGACAAATAAAGTGAATAATCTTACATCAGAGTATGCAGGTGCACTTGCTAATATAACTACACTTAAAAAACAAAATCAAAACTTAACAAACAAGGTAAACCAACTACAAAACACAACAACACAACAACAACAAACCATAAACAACCTA
>MUZZ01000210.1:0-5461 GCA_003266075.1 Methanosphaera sp. rholeuAM74 | reverse complement strand
AACAAACCATAAACAACCTAAACAAAAAAATAAACAACCTAACAACACAAAACAAGAATTTAACAAATACGATAAAAGAATTACAGAATACTAACACTCAACAACAGCAAACAATAGATGAACTAAACCAGAAAATTGAAGCAATGGATAACAATGAATATGTAAGCCAACTTGAAAACACTATAAAGAACTTAAACAATACTATTAAGAATTTAACAACTACTAATCAACAACTACAAAACCAGAAGAATAATCTTACTAGTACGGTTAACACATTAAACAATACTAATAAACAATTACAAAACCAGAATACTCAACTACAGAGCCAAAACAACAACCTAACTAACACAGTAAACCAATTACAACAGGAAAATAACAAGAAACAGACTACAATAAACAACCTAAACAGTACCAACAAACAACTACAAAACCAGAATAGCCAACTACAGAGTACAAATAATAATTTAACAAATACAATCAAAAAGTTACAAAATGAAAACACTAATCTAACTAATACAATTAAACAGTTACAGAATACAACAGCTCAACAACAACAGAAAATTAATGAATTAAACGATAAGATAAAAGCCATGGAAAATAATGAATACGTAAACCAACTAGAAAACACTATAAACACGTTAAACAATACAATATCACAATTAAATAAAACTAACAAACAACTACAAAACAATCAGACCAAATTAAATAATACCGTTAACTCCCTTACTAGTCAAAACAATGACTTAAATAAGACTGTTAACTCATTAACTACACAGAACACCCAGCTACAAAACATGGCAAACACATTAAATAGTGCTGTTAATACATTAACTACTCAAAACAACCAACAACAAAACACGATTAACACATTAAATGATAAGGTTAACGACTTAACAAGTCAGAATAACAATTTAAACAATACTAATAAGCAACTACAAAACAAGGTTACCAACCTCAATAATACTGTTAAAGAATTACAGGAAACTATCAAAGAAATGAACAAGACATCATCCAAGATTAAAACTACGTTAACTGTTTCCAAGTTAACTGGAAGAGTAGGAGCTGTCGCTCAACTCAAGGCAACAGTTAAAGATGTTAATGGTAATCCTGTACCTGATGGTCGTGTAGTATTCAAGGTCAATGGTATAACCGTTAAAGATGAAGCACAAAACACGATATATGCCATTGTAAACAATGGTGTTGCAACCATCAACTACGCTGTTCCAAAGAGTTGGTACAAAGACACTACTATAGTGGAAGCAACATTCGGTGAAACTCATGCTTATCTTTCCAGTAAGGGCAACTCCACAAAAAACAACATCACACCAGGAAACGTCAAAATCAAAATAGCAGACCTACCAGTCCACGAAAACGGAGACAAACTACAATTCGTAATCACGGCAACAGACGAAAACGGGGAAAGCATGACCGGAGGAGTAGTGATTATGAAAGCAAACGGAGTCACACTAAAAGACTCAAACGGAAAAGCACTGCAAGCCAACGTAGTAAACGGAGTAGCAATACTGGACTACAACATAACACTCGGAGCCAGAACACACAACCTAACAGCAGTATACGCATACACAGGATACAACAGAGTAGAAGCCAAAAACACATTAAACGTAACCAAAGGAGAAATATTCATCAGATACAACCCAGTAATAACCAAGAAAGCAAAAACAACCATCACAGCAGACATCCTCGACAAAAACAAAAACCACATGTACGGAAACGTCACAGTAGGAATCAAAATCGACGGAGAAATGATATCCCTATCCGACGCAGTAGAAGGAATAATAAACGTAACCATACCAACCACATTCACCAAAGGAATCCATAGCATCGAATTCGTAGTAGGCGAAACAGGAGCATTCAAATCCGACAGACTAACAAGCATCATAATCAAAAACTAGAAAAACTAACCCCCCCATCATATAATTCTTCACCCCCCCATATTCCCATACTATTGTAACCATAAAAATAAACGTTACACACCCAAACCCCCAGAATAAATACAATCCCCAACTACCCCCACCATTAAACTTAGAGGATACTAAATCACTATTTTTAAAATAAAAAAAGATTTATACACCACATTAAGTCAACAAAACAATGAACCAAACAAAGTTAAAGAAAAACAACAAACAACTTAACACAAGACCATCACATCACCAACAACCCAAAAAAAGTAAGTACTCAAATTATAATAACAATCAAAAATAAAACAATAAAATAACTAATCAAAAAAAAACTCACTAACCGAACACCAAAAAAAAATATGGCCAATACAAAAAAAAATTCTATTCACACATACCAAAACAATAACAACTACAAATGATAACGCAACAGACACAACAACAAAACCCAGACACCATATATAACAAAAGCAGAATTAGAAAACCAAAACACAACCAAAAATAAATAACTAGAAAAAAAATAATTAAGAACTAGCAATAAAAATCAAGGAGTAAATGATTTAAATGAAAAAAATAAAAGGAATACTAATCCTCATCACATTACTAGTACTAATCATGGGTGTTGCAAGTGCAACTGAAGTATCCACAGATACTTTAAGTACAAATACTCCCACCACAAGTGCTGATAATAGTGACACGATAGAAGTAGGCGAACAGACAAGTATCGAAACATCCGTTACTGGAAGTACTGATTCTCTCAACACAAAAAATGTGGGAAAGAATAGTACCAATACAAAAGAAAACACGCACGAAGACGATAAGATAGTTAAGAACGATAAAACAAGTGTAAAAACCTCAAGTCACACGTATACTGTAGATACATATGACAAACTACAAGAAGCAATATATACTATGGATTATGATGATATAACAATTAATATCGAATCCGACATAGTATTAACAGGTTCAAAAGGAAAATATGAAGATTGGACCATAAAAAAGCTAGTTATTAACGGAAATAATCATATAATAGATGGTGATGGACAATATAACTTTTTATGGCTTGGTTCTAAGTGGAACATAACCATCAACGACATCACATTCACAAATTGTTTTTCCAACGTTCACGGTGGAACAATAGATAATTATGGTGCATATTTCACAATTAATAATTGTACATTTACCAACAGTAAATCATACTTTGGTGGAGCAATAGACAACCAGATGGGTTGTACAATAATCTTAAACTATTGTAAATTCACTAATAACAAGGCAATTGGTACATCTTCAGGAGATGAGATGGGTGGAGGAGCCATTTTCAATGAAGACAGTACTATAATAATGAACAATTGTGTACTAATGGATAATACTGCGGCAGAAACTGGGGGGGCAATTTATAATAAAGGAACAGCTTACATTTCAGAAAGTATAATAAATAACAATAATGCATCAGTAAAAGCAGGTGCTATATACAATTGGGGAGGTAATCTAACCATTAAAAACTCTACATTTAATTACAACAAAGCAGAAGTTATGGGTGGAGCAATAGTTAATTCATGGGCTAATTTAAATATTAGCAATAGTGAAATATCATATAATGTAATTGATGAACGGGGTGGAGCAATATACAATCATTACGGCGTTATGACCATTAAAGCCACCACATTAAACAACAACGATGCAAGTATTAATGGTGGAGCAGTATATAATAACTACGGTACTATAACCCTCAACAACAACACACTAAACAACAACAAGGCTAAAAACAGAGGTGGAGCAGTATATAATAACTTTGCTACTACAATCCTCAACAATAGCAGATTAAACAATAATGACGCTAGTAATGGTGGGGCAATATATAATGATGATGAGGGAGGAACACGTGATTATAAAGCTACTTTAATCATAGAAAACTGTACATTAAACAATAATAGTGGACAATATGGGGGGGTAATATCTAACAATGCTACAAACCTCAAAATATGCAACTCAAAATTCACAAATAATACTGCAGAAATTGGTGGAGCAATAGCTAATCTGAATGGTACTTTAAACATATATGATTCCCTATTAAAAGGTAATGTTGCAACATCCAAAATATTCAAAATAAGTCTTGGAGGGGCAATATTAAATGATGCCAATGCCAATATCATAAATAATAAATTCATCAACAATGGTGTGGATTCATCTGGAGTAGTAATTCTAAGTAATGATCAATCTACAATAAGAAACAACATTAATGCAGGTACTTCAGAATATTATGGTGGTACAATATATTCAACTAGAAGTAGCACATTAATAGAAAAGAATATATTCTATGAAAAGCCATTTGAAACCAGTATCATAATCTCATCAAATAATACACATCCAATCATAAATGAAAATATCAACATAACATTCCAATTAATAGACCAATTCGAAATAAACCTTCCAGGCGAATACCTTAACATAACAATAAATAACCAGACATCACACCAAAAAACAGATGACGATGGAATAGTTACAATTGAATACACACCAACAGACAAGGAAATAATAAAAATCAACGCAGCATATGATGGAAACAATGATTACATTGGTACTGAATCAACACTGAATATTACCGTCAGAACAACCACAGAGATACTAATAGATGATATATCCACAGTTGTTGGACAAATATGCAATATAAACGGTAAACTACTTGATACTATGAACAATCCAGTAAAGCAGGAAAATGTATATATAAACGTTGACAACCACACATACACATTAACTACAAATGACTTAGGAGAGTTCACTACCACAACAACATTCCCCAAACCTGGAAAATATGATATGATTATCCTGTTTAATGGAAATGACTATTACACTCCATCCAATAAGACACGTACAGTAAAAGTAATACCACAATCAAACATAGAAATAGAAATACTGAACAACACCGAAAAAAACGTGAAAATAGAGATAACCGTAACCAGTGAAACAGGCAAAATTATACCAGCTCAAAAGGTTAACATCACACTACCCAACGGTACAAAAACAACACAACAAACAAACACTAACGGAAAAATAAGCATAACCGATACAACAGCAGCCATAGGAGAAAAAACAATTACCGCACAAATTAAAACAAACCAAGAACTAAACGGAACATCACAAACTAAAAAAATCACAATAATTCCAGATTACCAGAAAATAATCGAAGACTTAATTAGCACCAACAATAAACAGAACAAAACTATTAAAGACCAAAACAATACCATACAGGAGCAGAACAACACAATCAAGAAACAGAACAACACCATAAATAATTTAAATAAACAAATAAATACGCTAAATAACACCAATAAACAATTAAACCAACAATTAAATGATGCAAAACAGGAAATACAAAACCTCAACAACACCATAAACAACCTAAACAAAGAATTGAATGATTCAAAAAAGAAGATAAACTCCCTAAATAATAGCAACAAAGAATTAACAAAACAACTAAATCAAGCAAAAAAAGAAATACAAAACCTCAATGCCACAATCAATAACCTAACACAACAACTAAACAA
>MUZZ01000086.1 GCA_003266075.1 Methanosphaera sp. rholeuAM74 | reverse complement strand
ATCAGCATCCAAAATACCGGTCTTATAGCCTAATTTCTGCAATGTTTCAGCAATGTTTGCCGCTACGGTGCATTTTCCAACTCCTCCTTTTCCACTCATAACAGCTACTTTGTATTTTATGTTGGATAGGTTACGAGTAATGTTAATGTTTTGTTCTATTAAAGCTTTTTTATCTTCTTCAGACATTCCAGCCCCATGTTGATTTTCATGAGCCATTATATATGCAACTCCCTTGTGTTAATATTTTAGAATTATCAGAATAATTTTTATTCACATAATTTTCTCATGTATGAATATCTTTGTTGTTTTAAATTAATAAAAGTTTAAAGGTGAATGTGGTGTGGTGGTGATGTGGGGTGATTTAAGTTTACTCTAGTAACGAGCTTTCAGAGAGGATTTTCACTAGTATGTGGTCGTACATCTTGGATTTTTTGATTTCAGCAATGTCTCCTAGTCGGTAGCCTTCTATTTCTACTTCTTCTATTTCTTTGTGGAACTGGTCGTATGGTAGTTTCACACGAACACCATCAAGTTGGCTTACCAATGCCATTGGCGAGTTTATATGCTCCACCTCTGGAACTTGACGTTCTAAACCAATTTTAATTATTATCGGTGAGAGTATTAGTGGGTCATCATTCAAATCATCTTTTTTTTGTGAAATAATGTCCTCGGATACTTCCACCAGCCTTCTAAGTGCTCTGATGTTTTCTCCACGCTTTAATCTGCGTGGTATCCTACCAAAATCAGATACGTATGCGTTTGCATTGATTTCCTCTGCAGCAATCTCTGGGCTACCTGTGACAATAACTGGGATGTCAATATCCTCAAACAAGTGCTTCTTCTTACGTATACAATCATCAAAGCTTCCCATGGAAAATATTGCAAGGTCATGCTCTTCTATCAAGTCCTTTTCAGTTTTACTAATCTGGGATATGCCCTTACCCGCACCCCTTGCNNAGTCCAATCATGTTGGTCTTTGTACCATAACGTCGAAGGTACTCGGCAATATCACAGGCAGCGTGTGGTAGGTGCTGTCTTGCAAGTGTAGGTGAAACCACTGCAATTTCCGTACTAGCCAGTGGCGATAACTCCACATCCCCCAGCAACTCGTTTGCTTTCTCTTCTATCTTATCAGTATCATCTGATGGAACAGCAATAGTTAATGTTATATCCAGTTGTGAATCATTTTTCTGCAGAATGAATCCGCCAAGATCCTCTATTAACTCCTCCATTTCATTGTGTTTATGAACACCACCAGTATAAGTCATTGTTTCGTACATAATTTACACTCCAAAAAGTCATACCTCGCCTTAATCCTTTCAACTATACCTTTTGACACATTAGAATGGGATGCTACAATAATTGCATCTTCATAATTTACGTCTGTCTGCATATAATCTGGTATGACAACATAATCATAATTTTCATCATCAATNNTCTGCTATGATATTAACACTATCCAAGACTTGTTCGTACGTGTTAAGTTTAAGTCCTATATGACTATCCGAAGCCTTGCTTTCTGACAATACCACAGCCACATCAGATTGACCTATCTTATCAGGCATTACAACACTATAATCATCTACTCCAGCAATCTTGAGAACATCCTCACACATTGGTGTAGTAACAATCTTCATAAAACTTCACATCTTATAGTATACTAATATGTATCTGATTGATTTAATACTTATCTCAAAAATTTCCCCACGTCATAAAAGATTTATAATACAATAAAAACATAACATATAATAATAGATTAATTATAAAAGCTAGTATAATATTTCATTTCTAAACAATAAAAAAAGATAACACCATGTGATGACTATGAAGATAGATTTAAGCCTATATAACTCATCTACTAGTGACTTGGCAATAATGATAGACTTGTTAAGGGCAAGCACCACTATTGCCTTAGCATTAAACACATTTGAAAAGATAATACCGGTAAACACAATAGACGAGGCTCTGCAAATAAAACAAAAACACAACGCAGTAGTGGCAGGAGAAATCAAGGCAGAAAAGATTGATTGCTTTGATTTGTCAAACTCACCAAAACAGGTCACACAATATGCTGGCCCACTACTAGTACTTAAAACGACAAACGGAACAAAAGTCCTCGAAAACATCAGAAAAAACGATCAAAACATCAGGATACTCATAGGAACATCCATCAACGCAAAAGCAGTAGCACACAAAGCAATAGAACTAGCAGAAAATGAAATAGAACTAGTAATGGCTGGAAGACATCAAAAATTCACTATAGAGGACTACCTCGGAGCAGGATTAATAATAAACGAAATAACAAATGAATTAGATGAAAAAGCTATTGAATACGAAGTATCTGAATACGCACTATCAGCATCACTACTATCAAAAAACCACAAACAAACACAGGAATTGATAAAAAAATCATATAGTGCAAGAAGATTAAGAGAATTAAACTCTTCACAAGACATAGGAGTAAGTATTCAAATAAATAAGACAAACATAGTGCCATCATACGATAATGGTCAAATAACCAACATAAACTAAAAGTGATACCCATGCAAGAAAACACAGATGAATCCAAAAATGAGAGAATATTCAAAAAACCCCCAATAATAAGGACAATAAACACCATAACACCACAGAAAGTGGGTGAAGACGATGATGAAACCCCAGAAGAAGAAATCATCACACCAATACATGAAGCATCACTAGAAATAGTGCCAACAGCACACGTATCAGATGAAAGCATAAAACACGTAAGACAAACAATATACGAGAAAAGACCAGAAATAGTGGCAATAGAACTAGATCCGGGACGATACAAGACACTACTAGACGAGGCAAATGGAATAAAAAAAGAAGAAAAGTTCGACCTAAAAAAGATACTGGAAACATCCAACCTGGCAGTGACAATAGTAAGCTCATTTTTATCATCAATGCAGAAGAGAATGGGAGAAGACGTCGGAGTAAAACCTGGATCAGAAATGCTTGAAGCATCAAGGGCAGCCCAAGAAGTAAACGCCGACATAGCACTAATAGACAGAAACATACAAGTAACCCTCAAAAGAACTATAAAGGGAATGTCATTAAAAGAAAAATTAGCATTCATATGGGAACTACTGAAATCATTCTTCATGAACGACGAAGAAGAACAACTAGTAAAAGATGAAGTAGAAAACCTGAAACAAGAAGACACAATAGTGGAAGTCATGAACTACTTCAAAGAAACATCCCCCGGAGGATACAACGCATTAGTACATGAAAGAGACGCATACATGGCATACAACCTCAAAAGCCTAGAAGACTACAACGTAGTAGCAGTAGTGGGAGCAGGACACAAACAGGGAATGATGGAATACCTCGAAAACCCTGACACGATACCAGAAATAGAAAGCATAAACTACGTCAAGGAATCAAGGTTCTCAATAATAAAAATAATCCTATACCTCATACCAGTAGTAGTGGTGATACTATTCATACTAGCATTCCTCAACGGAATAAACATACAGGGAGGAATAATAAACTACATATTATTCTCATGCCTAGGAGCATTCCTAGGATCACTAATATCCGGTTCAAAGATACAATCAGCACTAGTAGCACTAG
>MUZZ01000292.1 GCA_003266075.1 Methanosphaera sp. rholeuAM74 | reverse complement strand
CCTTCTGCTTGAGATCCCATTCCTCCTCCCTGCTCATCCAGAGGCTCTTCTTAACTGTTCTTCTCATGCTCTTAACGTGCTCCTCCTTTCCTTCCGTATCTCTGCTGCCTACGTACTCCTGCATGTGCTCCTGTCATTGGTGCCATGCGTACTCCTGTGTGTACTCCTGCTTTTTGCCGGCTTTAGCCGGGGGTCTGGGGGCTTGCCACCCAGGGTTGCAGAGTGGTTGTGTCCACGAATGCAGTGCTTGTTACAACGACGCAGAACGCAGTCTGCGCCATCAGCCCCTATCATCCGGTTCTGTGATTCTTCATCTTTCCTGTTCTGATTCACTCTTTCCCGGATCATATCTGACGATGCTGTACTCATTTCCTTTGCGAAAAATGTGCTCAGGTTTCTCATATTTCTTCATGAAAACTTCTTCAAGATCGGCCGGAAGCGACTCAAAAGACTCGCTCTCAACGGGCGAATAGCAAAGAAAAAACGGGCCTGCGATCACATCCATCACACGTCCGTCTTCGTCGATAATTGCTCTGCTCGGCTTCATCTGCCGGAGCTTTCCTTCTTCGTTACAGACCAGAATCACGTTCTCATACCGTGGATCTGAGTCAGAATAGAACGGATCGTAAGGCTCGATCAGGCCTCCGACCAGGCCCTGCATCGCCTCAAGACTGTCCTCGATCCAGGTCACTTTTGCATACTCATCCGGCCTGCAGACGATCACTCGCAGCATGTTTTTCTCTTCTTCTGTCATATATGAAACATTCCTTTCTTCGGTTTGTAAGCATACAAAATGCCCGATCACTACGACCGAGCCGGGCATATATTTGTATTCTGTTATTGAAAAACTTTTGTCTGTTTTAAGTTCACTTAAGGTGACGTTGCTATTCTATCATTGTCAACAGAGACAAATACTTTTCTTCATATAAAACTCCAAAATACCTAAAACTACCAATGACACAGACAGCCATGCTGATGAGCAAAAACTCCGGGCATGGCTGTTGTCATGTGGCGTTTTTTCATCTTGGATGCTCATATCGTGCTGCATCCATTTGTCTCGATCTGTTTTGATGATGGATATGCAGCAGGTAATCATTGCAGTCTTTTCCATATGGCGGCGGTTCATCCCTGATCGTATAAGTGTCTTTCAGCTGCGCCGCGATAGATCTCGCTGCGCTTCTTCCGGCATAGTCACTGTCAAGATGCAACGCGATAGTCTTCACTTCTGTATGATTTTGAAGCACACTATCCAGTGCTGCCGGAATTTTTATTTTTGGCCTGTTAGGGCTCGGTGCGTATACTCCGCCGAGAGATACCATTGATTCAGCCCGCCAGTTGCCGGTCTGCATCTTCATTACTGTCGCGTAAGAGAGCAGATCGATGGCGCTTTCGAATACATGGATCGTGTTTCCGTTACGATTTATCCTGAACGCATATCGCTTGTCTGATCCTGCCGCATCGCCCATGATCCTTTCACCATTTGTCGCCCGATAACAGGCATATGCTGCCTTGCCGGTCTCATCATATCCGACGAATACGCAGTTGTGATAAGGCAGCGACTCGTATAACAGTCCTTCTTCGATGCAATCTCGGATGATTTCTTTGTCTATTCCCCGACCGGTCAGATA
>MUZZ01000181.1:11414-16008 GCA_003266075.1 Methanosphaera sp. rholeuAM74 | reverse complement strand
GGCATCATGAATACCTGCATTACAGCACTATTTTCTGATGCCTCAAAGGGTAGAAATATTAAGCCTGTTACTTTAAGTATTTCTTCATCAATCTTTCCAGATAGTAATGCGACGTATTCTTTTGGATCAGCATTTCTAGCTATTTTAACTATTTCTTCTATGACCCTGTAATCAATTTGTACTTTGTTAAACTTCTTATCATTTCCTAATATCTTTGATAAAGTCTTGTTAAAATCCATTTTTCTACCTCATTATTACATAGTTTATTAGTTACCATATTTATATTATGTTTTTTGGAAAATTTTTTGTGAATAAGTCTAGTTCTAAGTCTACGTATACTTTTTTTCTGTATGATTTTGTTGTAATATCTAGTTTAGGGTTGTATCCTGTTATCTGGTGTTGTTTTTTGTATACTGCTAAGCCCCGTCTCTGCCATGTGGGTGTGTGTGCCACGTTTATACCGTGCTGGAATAGCATTTCATGTACTTGTGATTTGTTCATTTTGTATAGGATGTTTGCTGCCTTTGCTGGTGAGTGTTGTGTTCTCAGGATTTTTTGTGCGTAGCCGTTTAGACAGTTTCGCCATGCTTCGTTTTGTCTCCAGATAAAGTAGTCTTTTAGGTGCTTTGCTGTTGTGATTATGCGACAGTCAAATGATGGTAGTGTTAATTCTGTGACATCGACGTTGAATTCTTTTTTTGATTTATACAGGTGTTTCATGAATGATGCTGTTGTATATGATGCTATGACGGAGTCTATTTTTTCTATTCTGCCATCGTAGGGTATTTCGTCTAGGAGGATGTTCAGTTCATCGGAGAATGTGTATATGTATTTAGTGTTGAATTCTTTTGTTAGGTCCTTAGATACTTCGATAAAGATGTTTTTTAATCGTTCATCGAATGGTTTTTCTAGTTCAAGTGTTTTGGTGTATTTTGAGAATGATCTTCCGTCTACTCTTAGTAGTAGTGGGGTATCTTTGACTGTTTTTATTTGTGAGAATGTTTCGTATGATTTAATTTAAATCACCTGGAATAAAATATTTAAAAAAAAATAATAATAGGTTTTTAAGAGAAAAAATAGTTTAAGAACCTATTTGCATGGTTTTAGTTAGTTTATCTAGTAAACTAGCGACAGAGTATGCGGCAAGTGCACTTGTTTTTGGGTTGTTAGCACTGCTTACATTGGATGTTATTGTTGTTAACTCTCCGAATGTTCCCTTAAGATTTATTTCATGTGTATTGTTTTTAATCTTTGGGTCTGCTATTATAGTTACATCAACGTCTATTCCAGATGCCAGACTTAGTGTTGAGGATACGTTGATATTTTTTGGGAATTTTTTAACTGCTTCGGATGCTTTTCCCTCAAATATAACCTTTTCTTCATCATTTTCTAACTCAACATCTAGTGATGCTGGTGGTTTCCGTGTTGTTAGTGATATTTCGGTTATTTCCCCCATCTTTGCGGCTTGTACTGTGTCAATTCCAGTTATCGCACCTGTTGGTAAGTATATTCTTGCATTATTTTTGAGTGCAAGGTTTAAAATTTCATCGTGGAATTTTTTGTCGAGTAATGCTCCTACACTCATTATGATTACATCTTTTCCTTTTTCAATCATATGTGGAATTGAATTTTTCACTGCTGATTGTGAAGCTGATTCTAATATCACGTCAACGTTTTCGGCTAATTCATCCAATGTTTTGGCTGCTTTAGCACCTATTTTAGAGGACAACTCTTCTGCACTTTCATAGCTTAAATCATAGAAATAATCCAAATTTGCTTCTAATTTTCCGTTTAATTTGAAGTCAACTAGAGTTGTGGCTATTGCCCCACAACCTATTATACCTACTTTCATTTGAAACCTCAATTAGTTTTTTGGAGCAGATACTTTTGGTTGAGGTCTTTTAGGAATTTTTGCCTTTGCATCATTTTGTGCTTTTAAAACGTTCTGATATTGAGCTAGTTTTTCCTGATCGATGATTATTATGTCTCCCACTGCCGTTACTACGTCGTATGGAATATCGATTACCCCTTCTTTTTTGAGTTTTGTTGTATCTTCATCTTCAGGATTAAATCCTAGAGAATTTCTGAAAACATCCCTTAAACCTGAAGTACTGTTGGTTTCTATTAATGTTGTAGCTTTGAAGAATGATATTCGACCTTTCTTTATGTTTAGTACTACTTCTTTTACCTGTCCTATAAATTGTCCTTCTGTATTATATATTTTTAACTTGTAAAATTTAGATAAATTTACCATGATTATCACCATTTATTCTTTTTTTGAGTGTAAATAATGAAATACAACTAATTTGGATTATGTTTCGTTTTAATATCCATTATTTAAAATATTAAATAATAATTTCTAATACTTATATCTTTATTCAACATAATATATAATGATTTAGATTGAGTTTTTTGGCTAGTGATATTCGAGTAAGAAATAAAAGGATTATCGGATAAATATTATTATAGGTATAAAATTTATTAGGAACGAGGCATATGTGGGATACTAGTAAAGATTACAGATTAAAAGTTGCTCAAAAAAGCGTTGAAGAGTTTATTAAGGTTGTTGAGGGTTCTAATTTGAGGGGTTCTTGGAATAAGAAACAGGTTCGTTTACTTGCTAAGAACATGATTCCTGAAATTCAGACGATGTATTACTCCTATCTTAGTCCACAGGAGTTAGCTAAGACAGAGTATGTTGATAATCTGTTAAATAGTGCTGATGAGATTATTGAGAACCTTGGTGGTGAGGATTATGCTAGTAAGTTCCAGTCTGAATTGAATAGACAGGAACGTGAGAAGTTAGATTTGCCTATTTCCAAGATGAAGTTCTTTTTCAGCACTATCAGGGGATTGCCTGATAGGTTGATGTTGGGTGAGGTTGATGATCCCGTTATTGGTGTGGATATTCAGGTTGGAGAATTAGTTAGTGTTAGTAAGCATCCTAGGACTGATAATTTGATGGTGTGTAATGTTAATCTGGGTAGTAGGGCTATTACTGTCATCACTAATGATTTGAGTGTTAAGGATAACGATCGTGTTGGTGTTGCACTACTTCCTCCTAGTGAGTTTATGGGTATTAGTAGTGAGGGTATGTTCCTCGGTGCTGGTGAAGGTATATTGAAGGATGTTGAAGGAGAGTTGGGTAGTCTCCCACAGCATATTGATATTAACGCATTCAATGAGACACGTAACCTTGTTGACCAGTTTATTAAGGATTAATCTCCTCCCCCACATTATTAGCTTTTTTTAGAAATTGTTTTTGAGTTCATCAATTTGTTTTGTTATGTTTGATACTTCACTATGGTTTATTTCCGTTGTGAAGTCAGTTACATAGTCCTGGTATATATTAAGCATCAATAGCACTATTATCATGATTCCTGCAAGGAGTAGTATTAGTTCTGCTGATACTTGTGCTTTTGTATCTTTTATCGTTTATGACACCCCCAGTACTGTTTTGAATATCGTTTGTGAGATGTAGTAGACTATTATTGATGATGGTAGTATTATCATCATGTATCTGATTGACTTCTTGTAGTCTGAGTACATGACTATTGCTATTAGTATGCTTACTAGTACTGCGTGTATTAGCATGTATCCTATACTTGTTATTGGTATTATTGATGTTAGTGGGTTGCTTCGTCCGAATGTTGATAGGAAATCTGAGTATAGTCGTATCATTGCAAATGAGAATGGTGTTGCTATGACCGAGGATATTATTAGAAACATTACTGACATTGTTACGCTTGCTTTTCTCTCTTTTTTTAGTGTTTGGTTGTCGTTTAGGTCTGATGCTATTTGTTCTAGTATTTCTGATAGGTTTCCCCCGGATTCTTTTGAGTGTATTATTATTTGTACTGCGTATTTGAGGTTGTCTGACTGGTTTCTGTTGGCCATGTCTGTGAATGCTTCGTTGAATGTTTTTGAGAAGCTCATCTCTATTAGTGCGTGTTTTATTTCATCGTTAAGATATCCCTTATTTGTCTTTGATAGTTCGTCGAATGATGTTTCTATTCCGAGTCCTACGTTTAGTAGTGATGATACTTGCCTTAGGTAGTCTATTAGGTCTATTTCTATTTGTTCAGCCCTTGTTTGTTTTTTGTGTATGACGTAGCTTGTCATTAGAAATGCTGGTAGTATTAGTATTATTAGTGATAGTAGTAGGTTTATTTTGAGGTATGCAAATAGTAGTAGTGATATGGTAAATAGTGTTATTGATGTTAGTAGTATTAGTGATATTAGGTCTTCTACGTTCACGTATAGGTTTATTTGTATTAGTTCTTCTTGTAGTTGTCTTAGAGTTTTTGCTTCTATTAACTCTGTTACTATTTTGTTAGTTTTGTTTAGTATTTTCCTTATCATAATTGTATTACATATTATATTTTATAGTAATACTATATATATGTTATCATCAAATTTACAGCAAGAAATCCAACTTCTTATCCAAACTCGTCAAAACCTTAGGATTCTTAGAAACAAGAACATCATCCTCAATTCTAACACCAAACTCACCTGGAATGTATATACCAGGCTCAGCAGTAATAATCATATTCTCCTCCAAGACATCAGAAGACTTAGATGAAACGTTAGGAGC